>JBIOYE010000053.1:0-3812 GCA_044870015.1 Candidatus Zixiibacteriota bacterium | reverse complement strand
GCGGCTACGACGTCCTCACCGCCAGCTTCACCGGCCTCGCTCCTGGCCAGACGCTCACCAAGAATTGGGACATAATTGCTATTGCGAAATTAGATAATTCGGATCCCACTGTTACGCCTTTCCATATGCACTACGGGGGTGTAGATTTTTCAGGGAGTGAGGCAGTAGCCGGCGATAGCCTGTTAGCCGATATTTGTTTAACTATTAACGATACTGGCACAATTTGTGTCGACACGATGTCTTCAGGAGTGTATCCCGGTGCCGCATTCTATACTAATTCCCAAGTAGGATATACCGCTGGGTGGTCAGGTCCTTTTTGTTGCAATATATTTTTGTGTCAAGCTATCTCCGGAGATGCAGTGGTTAACAATGTAGTAAATCTAACTGATCTGATTTATATAGTAAATTATTTTGCCAAAGGTGGACCGAAACCAGAACCAATTTGCCGTGGAGACCTTACGGCGGATGGAAAAGTTACCATCGCAGATATTGTTTATATGGCTAACTATATTTTTGAGGGAGGACCTCCTGGCAAAAAAAGCGGTGTTTGCTGTTTGTAACAAAATTTTAATGAAGTGAGGTTACCATGAAAGAATCACTCGTTTTGTCTGCATTACTGATACTCTTTATCTTGTGTGGCTTCCTATGGGCTCAAGATCCGGAAGGAGAACTTGATTATTTTTATGTAGTCTGCGGAGGTGATGGTTACTCTGGTTCGGGAGTCTCTGAAGTTTGCTTTAAGCTTAGATTCCACAGCGACAATACCGCGGAGTTGAACAGGCCAAATTCTATGGTTGCATTCCTGAGAATTTCAGGCACAAATATAGAGTCGATTGATACCACAGTAGCCAAGGCATATGCCGGTTCAGCCGTCTCTGGCTGGGACATAACGACTGTTCGAAAACTTGACGACCCTGACCCCACCGTGTCCCCCTTTAGAATGGATTATGGCGCTATTTCTTTTACATCCTCAATTACAGGGGACGGATTACTTGTTAACATCTGCGTAAATGTCAACGATACCGGCACCATCTGTATTGATACCACCTCCACTGAATCAAATCGGTCCTTCTTCAATAACGAGGGCATATCTTTTTATTATGCTGGGTGGTATGGTCCTTTTTGTTGCAATATATTTTTGTGTCAAGCTATCTCCGGAGATGCAGTCGTCAACAATACAGTGAATCTTACGGATCTGATTTATATAGTAAATTATTTTGCCAAAGGCGGACCAAAACCAGAACCAATTTGCCGAGGAGACCTTACGGCGGATGGAAAAGTTACTATCGCAGATATTGTTTATTTGGCTAAATATATTTTTGTGGGAGGACCTCCCGGTAAAAAAAGTGGTGTTTGCTGCTTGTAGTTAAATTACCTGAGCGGTTTTATTTTAGCCGTCTTTATTTCTCCGGCGTGATACCTTACTTCATCCTGCTTTTATAACGATTCTTATTGACAAAAGCCTGAAAACTTGATTATTTACTGAGTGATTTTTTTCGTATACTAAGTAATTTAATGGCTTAAGCCATGGTGTAACCAAAGGAGGATAGATGGCAAGTACCAAGCCGGAACCGCAAACTCAGAAAGTCAGAAGGAAATCTGTCTTCAGGGATTATCTTGAGTCATTAATTGTCGCCTTAATTTTAGCCTTGATAATCAAGACCTCCCTGGTGGAGGCCTATAAAATCCCTTCCGGCTCCATGGAAGATACCCTTCTTGTGGGAGATTTTCTTTTGGCCAATAAGTTTATCTACGGCTCCAAAGTCCCCTTAATCGATGTGCGGCTGCCGGCTATCCGGGAACCCAAACCGGGTGATGTCATCATTTTTAAATTCCCAGGAAACTTGAAACAAAATTACATCAAAAGATTAATCGCCACCGAAGGACAGGTGGTGGAAATAAAAAACAAACAAGTTTACGTGGATGGGAAACTTTTGGCAGACCCGCCCCATGTCAAACATACCGATAACATCAATTCTCCCATAGGCAATCCCAACCGGGATAATTTCGGTCCCTACCGGGTGCCCAAAGGGTATCTGTTTGTAATGGGGGATAACCGGGATAACAGCTACGACAGCCGGTTCTGGGGACCTCTGGACCGGAAGTTGGTTTTGGGGAAAGCCATGATTCTGCACTGGTCCTGGAAAAAAGATGACCAGGCTCCCGACGTATCTTTTAGCAATCCCTTATCCCTTCCTCATTCCATCGGCTACAATATCTGGCATTTCCCGGACCGGGTCCGCTGGAATCGGATTGGGTCTCTGATAAAATAAGATTTAGGATAATTTCTGTCCCAGCATGCTCTCAATTGAACTGGAAAATATTTCAAAATGGTTCGGAGAGCGCCAGGTTTTTGAAAATATCAACCTAAAATTAGAATCTCCTGCCTCACTTGCCATAATCGGACCCAACGGCTGTGGTAAAACCACCCTGCTGAAAATTATCTGCGGCCTGATTCGACCCAGCTGTGGAAAAGTCACCATTAAACAAGACGGCCAGGAACTCAAGAAAGAGGGCCACAGAGCCATTTTCAGTATAGTGGCTTCTGATATTGAACTGTATGAAGAACTGACCGCTTTGGAGAACTTGGAATTTATCAGTCGTCTGAGAGACTTCAAACATTCCGAGATTGAGCTAAATCAAAAACTGGAGCAAGTCGGTTTAAAGGGACGAGAACATGAACCGGTGGGTTCCTTTTCCTCTGGGATGAAGCAGCGGTCAAAGTATGCCGTGGCATTAAGCAGTTCTCCTGAAATATTAGTTTTGGATGAACCTTCTTCTAATCTGGATGAAGAAGGAGTTTTTTTAATGGAGAAACTTATCGAAGAGCAGAAAAGAAAAGGGATGGTAATTTTAGCTACCAATGATTTAAAAGAAATCCAATATGCCCAGCAAACTTACAGACTGGTCAACTAAAGTAGTTACTATTTTTAAGAAAGAAATTAAGTCCGAATTCAGAACCCGTTATGCTTTTAACTCCCTGGTAATGTTTTCCGTGGTGACTCTGACTATTTTGAGTTTAGCGGTGGGGCAATTTGCTTTGACCGATTCTGTTAAATCGGCCCTTCTGTGGGTGGTTTTATTTTTTTCTTCCATGTCCGGTTTAGCCCAGGTTTTCATAAAGGAAGAGGAAAGAAAAACTGTCTCGTATCTGAAGCTTTCTGCCTCCCCTAATCTGATTTTCCTGGGAAAGTTTTTTTTTAACCTGATTTTATTGTTTATTTTAGAAATTATTACCGTCCCTTTATTTTTGATTCTTTTTGAAGTCAGGGTGCAGAGCTGGGATTTATTTTTAGCGGTTTTATTTTTAGGGTCTTTGGGATTGGCTTCAGCCACCACGATTATAGCCGCCATCGTTTCTAAAACCAGTTTGAAAGGGACACTCTTGACCATTTTATCTTTCCCTCTGCTCTTGCCAGTTTTGGGCATCAGCATTCAGGGGACTACAGTGGCTGTCATAGGGGCTCCTTTTTATTCCGGTTTAGCTGAAATTAAATTTTTAATTTCTTATATTGTGGTTATGCTGACTGCCTCTTTATTATTATTTGAAACGGTTTGGCTGGAGTAAGCTATGTGGAAGCTCTTGCTTTTTTTACTTATGAGTTACGTGATTATATTAGCTTATCTAAATCCAGCCCCTCAACAATCTTTAGGGGAAGTTTCCCGGATTTTTTACTTCCATGTTCCGGTGGCTTGGGTCTCGGTTTTGGCATTTCTGGTTTCCATGCTGAATGCAATCCGGTATTTGAAAACCAGGGATATGCTTTATGACCTCAAATCTTCCTCATCAGCCCAAATCGGTTTATTATTTG
>JBIOYE010000052.1:0-6355 GCA_044870015.1 Candidatus Zixiibacteriota bacterium | reverse complement strand
AAAAACGCTTGACAAAGGTTTTTTTATTGTGTATAATAGATGAGTAAAGGTTCGTATATTCATATAATATGACGATAATAAAAGCAAGAGAAAAACTATAACACAGGATAGCTTTTAAAAGGAGGAGCTATGTTATTTAACACATTAAAGAGGCTCAAACTACCAACTATTATGCTGGTTTCTCTGATTTCGGTGGTTTTATTGTCGGGCATTAGCTGGCTGCTTTCAGGGTGCGGCGGCGAAGGGAAAACCGAATCGTTAAAAGATGCTGTTTATGGTTCTCCCGAATCTCAAGTTTCCATGGAAAAACCAGCTACTTCAGAGTTATATTCGGGCGCGGCTTTGAGCATAGCGCCGGAAGTAAACCCAGTGCCTAATGCCAAAGTGCACGATGTCCGGATAGATGTCACCCACAATGAAATCCAAATTACAGACAGCATAAGATTTATGGCCTGGACTTTTGGCGGGACCATGCCTGGTCCAATATTACATGTGCGCCAAGGTGACAGAATCAGATTCACTATGACCAATCGCTCGGACCAGACCGTGGGAATCTCTCCTCCCACGCCTCATTCCATAGATTTCCATGCGGCTATGGTCAATCCCGCTGATAAATATCGAGAAGTTATTCCGGGAGCCACCATCAAGTTTGAATGGGTAGCCAATTATCCCGGAGTATTTATGTATCACTGCGGTTCTCCCTCCATTTTACACCATATGATTTACGGCATGATTGGGATGACCATTGTAGAGCCCAAAAATGGTTACCCCACCAAAGTGGACCGGGAATACGCCTTAGTCCAAAATGAATTGTATTTAACCAAGATGAAAAATGGAACATATCTTGTGGACTTGGAAGCTGCCAAACAAAAGAAAGCCACTTATGTCACTTTTAACGGAGTACCCAGACAGTATGTTCAAAAACCATTGGAAGCAAAACCCGGAGAAAGAATTCGTCTTTATATTTTGAACGCCGGGCCCAACGGAACTTCCAGTTTCCATGTGGTGGGAACGTTATTTGACCGAGTTTGGTATGATGGTAATCCTCAAAATGAACAGACGGGTTTGCAGACAGTTTTATTAGGTTCCAGTAATGGTGCTGTTGTTGAATTTGTCATCCCGGAAGCCGGAACTTACACTTTTGTAGACCATGAATTCGCGGATGTAGAACTGGGGGCAGTAGGACAAATTGTGGCTAAAAGCGAGGCCATAGCCAGTAAGTAGAAGAGGATAAAACGATGCGCAAAGTTAGTTTCATAATCCTACTAATCTGCTTACCCTGGCTAGTGTGGGGAAATACCTCCCTAAACGCTCCTCCTAAACAGGTTAGGAGTTTTTCCCCAGGAACCAAGGGCACAGTGCTGATATTTGTATCCAGTCTGTGCCCTTGTACTGATGCCCATCGGCAGATGGTAGAAAGTTTACTCAATCAAAACAAAACCAAAGGTATTAAGTTTTATTTAGTTTTTTCCAATAAAGGCGAAAGCACTGATTTTATAGAATATTTTTACCGCTCCATCAAATGGGACATACCCTATATTTTGGATACCGCCGGGACTTTTCTGAATAAATACAAAGCCTCCCATACCCCTCAAGCCTTTGTATTGAACTCAAAGAAAGAGGTGGTGTATAAGGGTCCCATTGATGATAGTAACTTAAATCAAGGCCGGGTGGATAAACCTTATTTGAAAAATGCTTTACAGGATGTATTGGCAGACCGAGCTGTTCAAACTCCGGAGGTGACTGGAACCGGTTGTTGGATAGTGAGAGGAACCACTCTCAAAACCTTTAAATAGTTTTTTTAGGTAAACTTGTGAAAACTTTCACATTACTTGACAAAATCTTAACAACGATTTAAGGTTAACAAGCAAAATTTAAAAGGAGGATAAAACAGAAAAAAATGTTAAGACTTTTTAAAGCGGCTAGTATTAATAGTTCAACAGAACTTTTTTTTCTTGACAAATTAGCGTGATATATTTTATTTTTTGAAGAATTAAAAAATTTATTCTAAAGTGAAAAGGAGGAAGGTATGCGTAACAAAATGCTTTTGTTTGGTACTATAGTATCTGTCGTTTGGGCGGTTTGGTGGTACAGAGACAATATCAAAGCTATGCCTAACTTTGCTAGACAGACCGGAATGGACTGTACAGGTTGTCACACAGTTATCCCCAAATTGAACGAGGTCGGATATCGCTGGCGAGCAACAGGGTTTCGTATACCCGCTGACATAAATCAACCCCCAGTATATAAGGAAATCGGAGAGTTTTACAACTTTCGAATTCAGAGTCGGGTCGATTTTAAAAGGACGACTGTGGCGAGTACCTCCACCAATGAATTCCAGTTAACCAATCACGAGCTGACCTTTTACCCCATCACAGGGGCATTTGCCAAAAACTTGTCGGCTGAAGTGGAAGTAAGTTGGGAACCGGGTGCCACAGCCGAGTTTGAGAACGCCTATGGTCGATGGGTCTCTGGTAACGAAAACCGATTCTTGTCTGCTCGACTGGGAATTTTTCATCCCTGGGAAGGATATGGGGCTTCGGACCGGCCGGTAAGCTTAACCCGCCCTTTAATTCAGACCTCTACTGCTAATCACACTCAGAATACTTTTTTTAAACTTTGGGGATTTGACCAGGCCGGATTGGAATTAGCATACAATATCAAAAATACCACCGTCGCTTTAACAGTCTTCAACGGTTTTTTCTTTGAGGACAATGCTATTGAACCCGCACAGGGAGGAGATTTAAAGAAATCTAGTGGCAGTAAGTCTTTTAATGACAAAGACTTTCAGTTTTTTGCCAATCAGATGTTGACTTCGGATGGGGGAGGTGTAAGCTTGTCATACTATCGCGGCACGTTGGATTTGCCAGTTGATACCCTAGGGAATTTTTTCCAAAATAATCTCCATAGAGCAGCGTTATATGCGGCCTACCCCGTTACCGGAAAAATACATCTTTTGGCTGGCGGAGCGATCGGTTTTGACCAATACTACGATGCCTCTGCTGGTTCAACCAACAAACGCTTTGGGAGTGGGGGTGGCTTTGGTGAAGTTGATTTTTTTGCCCATAAGAATGCCACTTTGGCCGGCCGGTTTGATTGGTTCGACCCTTCGGATAGGAAAAAAGATAACGAGATCTGGACCGTCACCACTGCCCTTAATTCACCCTGGAATAATGGCCTCCAATTCATCGGAGAATATCAATACAAATTTACCAATAGAGGGAGCAGCCCTGACCGAAAGGAGCATCTAGCACAGCTAAGAGCTATTGTCATTTTCTAAGTAATTGAAAGAAAACATGACAAAAAAAGATTCACATGAACTGGTGATAACCTTGAGAACTATGTTTTAGAAAAATATCAAGGATAAAAAGATGTCATAAAAAAATTTTCTTGACAGAAAGGATTAGGTTGATATTTTAGTTTGAGGACAAACTTTGGGAGGAGGAGGAGATGATCAAAAAAAATAAAGTTTTAACCTGTCTCGCGGCGGTTTATTTAGCGGTCTTCATCCTGTGCTGGTGGAGTTTAACCTCTCAAAGCCAAGAATCCATCTCGGGCGCTACCTATGTCGGTTCAGAAATGTGCTTGACCTGCCACCAGGATGTTTTGGATACTTATGAGCATACCATCCATTTCAAAATAGCCCAGGACCCCAGAAATGAGCTGGAGCAAAAAGGCTGTGAATCCTGCCATGGACCGGGGAGTGTGCACTCGGAAGACCCCAATAATGTGAAACCCTTGGTCTCTTTTGCCAAAAAAACCAAGACCCCGGTAGAAGAGCAGAATAAAGCCTGCTTGCAGTGCCACCAGAAGACTCATTTAAATTGGGAGGGGAGTATTCATGATTCCAAAGATTTGGCTTGCGCCACCTGCCATCACATCAAAGAAAACCGCTCCGACAGATTTTTGTTAGCTAAATCCGAGGTCGACGAGTTGTGCGGCACCTGTCATAAATCTCAAAAAGCCAAGACCATGAAGGCCTATCACATGTCCATCCGTGACGGGAAATTAGAATGTACTTCCTGTCATAATCCTCATGGAACCGTTACGGAAAAACTTCTGGTAGGAAATTCTGTAAACGAGACCTGTAATAAATGCCATGCTGAAAAAAGAGGTCCATTTTTGTGGCAGCATCCTCCGGTGCTGGAAAATTGTTTAAATTGCCACGACCCCCACGGTACCAGCCATAACAAAATGCTGCTGGTCAATGAAACCAGACTTTGTCAAAGATGCCATATCGAAACCCGACATCCCACCACACCTCAACCCACCAACGCCATTCAGGTTTTTAACCGTGCTTGCACAAATTGCCATTCTCAAATCCATGGGTCCAACCATCCCTCCGGCGTCAGGTTTATCAGATAGGAGGAAATGTGAAAAAAAATGTTGCTTTAACTAGCTTAATCTTCTTCTTGGCCTGCTTGGCTAAGATTAACGCTCAAACAACTTCCTCAGGGGATATCGATTTTGGATTCTATCAAATCTCTGGATATACCCTTTCCAACAAGTATCTGGAATACAAAGATTATAGAGAAGGAATAGTAATCAATGGGTTATCCTATTATCTGGGAAGCAAAATCGGGTTTCTGGATTTAAAAGCTAAAGGGATCGCCAAAAGGGACCAGTCCTCAAATCTTAGAATGGGGAAATATGGGAGATATTATCTGGAAGCCAGCTGGGACCAGATTCCGCATGTCTTCAGCAATCACTCTAGGCTTTTCTTGAACGAAACCCAAAAAGGGGTCTATACTATTTCGGATTCAATCCAAGCTCACCTTCAAAGGATTACCAACAATGACAGCATGCGGATTGCTATAGCTAATTATCTGTCCCAGGCCCAAAGATTTCCTCTCTCCTATAGAAGAGACAAAGCCGTGGGGGAAATTAAAGTTTCTCCCACCAGAAACATAGATTTACAGCTTTCTTATTCCAACGAGAAAAAAGCTGGATATAAAGCTACCAGCACTACCAACGGCACCCCGGGTGGTTTTAATGTGATTGAACTGCCGGAACCGATAGATTATATCACTCAAAATGTGGCTGCTCGGGTCCAATATGCTCAAAAGGATTGGTCGGTCAGGGCCGATATCGGTCTTTCAGTTTTCGATAACAGAGTAGAATCTATGATTTGGGATAACACCACCCGCCTGACCGATACCACCGGTGGGACTATCCGAACTTCCAAAGGTCGCATAGGGGTTGCCCCGGATAACTGGGCTCTGAATAACAGCGTCAGCGGATTTGTCAAACTGCCGCATAATATCAAGACCAGAGCTACTTTGGGATTCGGCTTGGCAAAACAGGATGAAGACTTTTTACCCCACACTATCAACACAGCTATCACAGATCCAACTTCTCAATTGGTCTTGCCTCAATCCAGTCTGGATGGAGAAATCAGAACTTTGATCGGCAATTATTGGGTTGGTTATCAGCCGATAAAACAAGTTTCCATCGAAGGCAATTTTAATTATTATGAATTCGATAATCAAACCGAAGAAATTATTTTCCCTGGCTACGTGGCAGACGGTGACCATCTTCTGGATACCATGGGCAGAGCCAGCATTCCCTATGAATACATCCGAAGAAATTTTGGTGTTAAAGCTAACCTAAAACCTATTTCATATATTTCCACCGGGATCTCCTTTAAGCGGGAGAGGTTTTCACGCGACCACCGAAACGTGCATCGATCCAATGAGAACATTTTTGGCTTCTCTTTAGATTTATTTCCGGTTTCCTGGATAACTCTGCGCAATAGCTACACTCGGGCAGAGAGGAAAGCAGAAGATTACGAACCGGATGCAGTAGACGAATCGTTCCCGGAAGGGGAAGCCACTGCCAGTCCGCACTTAGAAAAACTGCGAAGATTTGACCAGGCCGACCGGGACCGGGATAAAATAGTTTCCCAAGCCTCCCTGGAGTTGAGTGGATACGCGGACTTAATTTTGCAAGCCAACCTTAATTTCGACGATTATGCTAAATCCGAATCCAGCGGAATCGATACCTTATATGGTCTCAAAGAATCCCGTGCCACGGCTCTTTCAGCCGGCCTGAATTTCTATCCGCTTACTCGGCTCACCCTTTTCTTGGATTATACCCGTGAATTCCTGTTTTCAGAACTGCATTCCCGCTTGAGAAATGTGGTGGGAGGAACAGGAACGGATAGCGTGCAAAATGATTGGGGAACTAAAATCAAAGATTTGACGGATATTTTCTCTCTGGGGTTTTTAGTGGACATCTTTCCCCAAGAGTTAAGCTGGCAGGCCAATTATACCTATTCTTATACCCGGGGCCGGAATGACAACTTTTTCACACCCGGAGGAGCGGCAGCTGGTGATGCACCAGCCTGGCCCGAAAC
>JBIOYE010000051.1:0-21585 GCA_044870015.1 Candidatus Zixiibacteriota bacterium | reverse complement strand
ATGGAGACAATGATTTTGATTTAGCTGTAGTAAATCGGAACGGCACTGTCTCGATCTTCAAAAACAATGGTGATGGTTCTTTTGGGTCCAAATTAGATTATGGAACGGGAAACGGTCCTTACACAGTTTTTGCAGCAGATTTGGATGGCGATAGCGACCATGATTTAGCTGTAGCAAACGAGAATAGCGACGCAGTTTCTATATTTAAAAATAATGGTGATGGAACTTTCAGTTCAAAAGTTGATTACCAGACAGGCAGGGGACCATACTCGGTCTATGGCTGTGATTTAGACCTAGACGGCGATATAGATATAGTCGCGGCAAATTACTGGGGCAACACAATTTCGGTTCTTCTCAATGATGGAAATGGAGGTTTAATGAGCAAAAGGGATTATTTTCCGGGGCAGGGACCATTCTCAGTTTATGCTTCCGATATTGACGGAGATGGAAACTCAGATCTGGTAGTAGGAAATTTGAATTCTAGAACAGTTTCTTTTTTTCATAACACCGGTGACGCTAACTTCGCTCCAAAAGTCGACTATCTTACGGGGAACAACGCTCCTCCTAGGTCAGTGTTCGCTGCAGATTTAGACAATGACGGCGACCAAGATTTAATAACAGGAAATGAAAGCGGAACCGTTTCTATTTTCATAAATTTGTCCTGTCAGGGACATACATTAGTAAACCCCTTATCTCCCATATCTGTAATTGAGAGTGAGAGTTTAAATCTAAAAATCAGTACTTTCAGAAATTGCCATGGACTTCCTACCCTCTCTTCCATCGACCTCCCCCCCAACTCCTCCTTCTTTGACTCCGGCAACGGCTCCGGCGTTTTCACCTTCACCCCCTCATACACCCAAAGCGGGCCATATTATGTCACATTTACCGCCTGCGACACCGTCGCCTGCGACAGCGAAACCGTCCAAATCACGGTCAACTGTGGGCAAACCAAAAGAGGCGACCCCAACGGAAACGGGCAAATCACCTTGCCCGATATAATCTATCTCACCAATTACGTCTTCAAAGGCGGACCAGGACCCGTGCCTGAAAAATGCGACGGAGACGCCAACAATGATAATTTAGTCAGCATTGCAGATATAATCTATTTAGTCAACTACGTTTTCAAAGACGGTCCCCCGCCCCAGCCAGCCACCTGTTGTTTGTAGCGACCGATTTTACATCGGTCGCACGCCCTATGTGAAATAGGGCGCTACATTTAACTTCCCACAGAAAACCGCGTAGGGGTGGAGCTTGCCTCCACCCTATGAAAAGACGGGCGAAGATAAACTTTGCCCCTACGCGAAAAAAACTTTGTGACCTCACCCCAACCCTCTCCTATAGGTTTACACTATCCCGTTGGGACAGAAGAGGGAACTAATTCCCTCCCTTTCGAGGGGAGGGCAAGGGAGGGTGGTCAGCTATTAGAACATTAACCACCTCTCCCCATCCCTCTCCTCGAAGGAGAGGGGGTTTTTATACCCTAGAAATTTATGATTGCTGACCTCTCCGGGGTTACCTTGGAAGGGAGTTTGCTCCAGGTAAATTGAGGAGAATTATAGGGAGAGGCCAACAATTTCTTGGCTAAGTAAGACGAATGCAGAGGCAAAAAAATAAAGTCCTATTTGGAATACAAGAAGGCAGACTCATTAACCAATGAATTCTCTCCAGGGGCAATTACAACCAGACCAGGACCAGCAAATTCTACAGGAGTTCCTAGCTTTTGGTTCACATCCAAGGTCAAGACCACCTCGTCATTGTGGTCATTCCCCAAGTTCCGAGCCAGAATATTCAGAACCACACCCACAAAATCAGAGTCATAGGCGCTGTCAATTTCGGCCGTCAGCATTATCACACTATCCAGCAGGACACCTGTAACCTGAAATTCACTGTAAAAAGTAGAATCACCCGGCTTCTGGATATGCCCGGAGCCAAACAAGCTGTCGGAGCCGATTCGATGCGCCGTGAGAGCTAAATGTATAGTTCCCTGTTCGGTGTTGATGAGATTATTGGAAACTACTGTAACATTGGCTGCCTGGCTATTTTGTGAGTTGTGAGAGCCCAGCAGGGTGAAAACCTCACACCCTCTGGAAGTAAGACCAACCAATAAAAAACTACATAATGTCAAACCCCTCCCAAGATTCCTAAGCATGAAGCACCTCCTTTGGTTTAACAATTACTTTCAATCACTTTAATATAATTCATACGTAAGAAAGTGAAGATATATAACCTTAGTTGCACTATTTTTATGAATTGAACTCTTCCAAAACAACTTGCGATATGATTGAAAGCGGAGTTTATTATATTGACTAAAAGATTTTTATACGTAAATTAGAAATCTATGAAATGGTCAGAAATATACATACCAACTTTAAGAGAAGACCCGGCTGAAGCTGAAATAGTCAGCCACAAGCTCTTGGTGCGGGCCGGGTATATCCGAAAGCTAGCGGCCGGGATATATAATTATCTCCCCCTGATGCAAAAAGTCCTGCTCAAAATCACCAACATCGTCAGAGAAGAGATGAATAATGCCGGAGCCCAGGAAATCTTGATGCCGGTCTTACATCCGGCCGAAATCTGGCAGTCCTCCGGACGCTGGGAGATAATGGGGAAAGAGCAGATGCGGATGAAAGATAGAAATTTAAGAGATTTAGTTCTGGGTGGTACCCACGAAGAGGTAATCACCTCACTTCTCAAAGGGGAAGTCCGCTCCTACCGCCAGCTGCCCCTGAATCTCTACCAAATACAAGTCAAATTCCGGGACGAAATTCGGCCCAGGTTCGGTCTCCTGCGAGCCAGAGAATTTTATATGAAAGACGCTTATTCATTTGACACAGATGATGAAGCTTTTAAAACTTCATATCAGAAAATGCTGAATGCCTACAAAAGAGTTTTTGACCGCTGCGGACTGGATACCAAAATGGTGGAATCGGACACCGGAGCCATGGGAGGAAAGGCAGCCCATGAGTTTATCGTTTTAGTCGACACCGCTTCCGGCGAATCAGTAGTCTTTCCCTGTGATAGCTGCAGTTATGCCGCCACAGTGGAGAAAGCATTTTCTCTGGAAGAAAAAATATCGGATGACCATGAAAAAGAAAAGCCGTTGCAGAAAGTTGCCACTCCCAATCTGAAAACCGTGGTTGAAATCACCAATTTTCTGAATGTCTCTCCCAAAAAGTTAGTCAAAACTTTACTCTACAAGACGGATGACCAGATTATCGCGGCTTTAATCCGGGGAGACCAGGAAGTAAATGAAGTGAAACTGAAAAATTTAATGGGGGCCAAAAATCTGGAAATGGCGGATGCCGCGACCGTAGAAAAAATAACCGGGGCCAAGGTCGGTTTTTCCGGGCCAATCGGTCTAAAAAATATAAAAATTATTTCCGATTTACAGGTTTCCAAGATGAGAAACTTTGTCTCCGGTGCCAATGAAAATGACTTTCATCTGACCAATGTTAATTTTAAGCGTGATTTTAAAGCTGACCAAATAGCGGATATCAGAAATGTAGTCTCCGGCGAAATCTGTCCCCACTGCAAAAAAGGGAAACTGAACTCCTCTTACGGGATTGAAGTCGGCAACACCTTTATGTTAGGCACCAAATACAGCGAATCCCTGGGAGCCAAATTTTTAGACAAAGACGGAAACGAAAAACCTTTTGTGATGGGTTCCTATGGCATCGGAATAACCCGTACAGCCCAGGCCGCAGTGGAAAAATTCAACGACGAAAAAGGAATAATCTGGCCCAATTTTATAGCCCCTTTTTCGGTTGTCATAACTCCTACTGACTGGAATAACGAAAAAATAAAAAATAAAGCTCTGGAGATCTACGAGCATCTGATAGAACGAAATGTAGCCGCTCTTTTGGATGACCGGGATGAAAGACCGGGAGTAAAATTCAATGACGCCGACTTAATCGGAATCCCTTTAAGGGTCACCTTGGGGCCCAAGAATTTAGAGAAAAACCAAATCGAAATCCAGATCAGAAAAACCAGAGAAACCATCCACGTTCCCCCGGCTGAAGCCGTAGCCAAGTGCCTGCAGTTACTGGAGAATTTGTAGCCCCCTACTCAAGATTGGTCAATAATACTATAATGTTGAGTATTGTTGACCATAATCCATTGAGATTCAAATAATTATCTGTTTTGGTGCGTAGCATTGTGTTAACCTGAAAATTGTTATTGCTTTTTACAGGACAGATACTTATATTGAAAGGTTTGAGAGTGGGAGTGTACCCACTCTTTTAAGTATTGAAGCAAAATGTTAAAATTAAAAGAACAGCTAACAGAAGGGGTTGAACCCCTGATAAAGGAAGCCGGTTATGAACTGGTGGAGGTGGAAGTAAAAGGGGGAGGGCACAGCTCCATAGTAAGAATTTTTATCGATAAAGAAAAAGGAGTAAGCGTGGAGGATTGTGCCGTAATCAGCAAAAAAATTTCGGATTATCTGGACACCGAAAATTTGATACAATTCCGCTACATTCTGGAGGTTTCCTCTCCCGGTCTGGACCGCCCCCTGACCAGAGCCAATGATTTTAACCGGAAAAAAGGAGAAACAATCAAATTATTTACCAGAGACCCCCAGGATAAAAGGAACGGTCTGCAAGGTAAAATAGCAGATTATAAAGCGAACAGCTTATATTTAGAAACCGACTCTGAAACCATTTCCATACCGGCAGAAATAATATTAAAAGCACAGCTTTTATTTTAGGAGTATAAAAATGAATTATGATATTTTAGAAGCCCTAGGGCAGATAACCAAAGACAAAAATCTAGACCTCAATTACGTGATTGAGACCCTGGAGTCCGGGTTATTACAAGCCGCCAAAAAGAAATTGGGCGGAGCCGAGAATGTGGCAGTTAAGTTGGACCGCAAGACCGGCGAGATCAAGATGTTTCTGATTAAGAAAGTGGTCAAAAAAGTGGAAGACCCTAAATTGGAAATTTCCCTGGACGAAGCCCGGGAGCAAGAAGAAGAAGCCAAAATAGGAGGAGAAGTCCATATTCCACTGCATTTCGAAGATTTCGGCCGCAACGCCATTGCCATGGCCAAGCAGGTTCTAATCCAGAGAATTCAGGAAGCGGCCCGGGACAAGGTTTTCGAAGAATATAAAGACCGGGTGGGAGAGATTGTTTCGGGAGCCGTCCAGCAGGTGGATAAAGGAAACATAATCGTAAATTTAGGCAAAGCCGAAGGATTCATGCCGGCCAAAGAACAGATACCCAATGAGAAATTCAGACAGGGAAACCGGATTCGGGCTTACATTCTGACCGTGGAAAAATCCAGCAAAGGGCCTCAAATAATTCTATCCAGAACCCATCCCGCATTTTTGAGAAGATTATTTGAGCTGGAAGTTCCTGAAATTTTTGAGAAAATAATCGAAATAAAAGGGGTAGCCCGTGAGCCGGGTGAAAGGGCCAAAGTGGCCGTCACCTCGGTAGATTCCAGAATAGATCCGGTAGGGGCCTGCGTGGGTATCCGGGGCAGCCGAGTTCAGGGAATCGTCAGAGAATTGAACAACGAAAGAATCGATGTCATTCAGTGGTCTCCGGATCCGGAAACTTTTGTGAGCCAGTCACTGGCTCCGGCTAAAATCATTCACATCGACACCAATCCAGAGGAAAAAACCATGGATGTGGTGGTGGATGATGACAAGCTCTCCTTGGCCATCGGCAAAGCCGGGCAAAATGCCCGTCTAGCCAGCAAATTGACCGGCTGGAAAATAAATATCTTAAGCGAAACCGATTATAAACAGAATAAGAAGAAAAAACAGGAAGAAAGAGAGACGGCCGTCTCGGAATTGAGTCAGCTCTCCGGGGTTGGTGAAAAATTAGCCGAAAAACTTAAAGAGGCCGGCTATAATAGCTTGGCTGACCTAGCCGAAGCTTCTACTGAAGACTTAACCCAAATCGAGGGTATCGGAGAGAAAAAAGCGGTCAAACTGATCGGGCAGGCCAAAGAGTCGCAAGCAGAGACCCCAACAGCCGAAGAAGTAGAGGAAGAATAAATTGCCTAACAAAAGACTTCACCAGATAGCCAAAGAATATAATATCTCCTCAGATGCCCTCTTGTCGGTTCTAAGGGAGATGGGTTTTACCATCAAGAGCCATATGAGCATAGCCGATGATAAGATGCTCAAAGCCATCGCGGAAAAATTCAGAGTAGAAAAAGAGGATATCAAAAAAGAAATAGCCCTCAAAAGGAAAAAATTAGAGGAAAGAACCCAAAGAGAAAAAGCCAAAGCCGAGGAAATTGAAAAGGAAAAAGCTAAAGAAGCCGGAAAAGAAAAACCGACCGGAACCAACGAAATGGTGGAGGTTTTGGACTTAGAAGAGGTAAAGGAAAAAGAAGTTCTCAAGGATTTAAAACTCAAGAAAAAAGAGCATATTTTAAAAGGGGAAAGAAAATTAGCTGATTTTAAAAAGAGAAAAGATAAACCGGAAAAAGACAAAACTTATGATGTCAAAGAAATCGAAGATAGTGTCAAAAAAACCTTGTCTTTGCTGGACACTCTAAAGACGGGTAAAAAGTACAAGAAAAAAGAAAAAGAGGAAACTACAGAAGAAATCGAAAGCAAAACCATCAAAGTCAGTGAATTTATCTCTGTGGCAGAATTAGCCGCTTTGATGAACTTAAAACCCGCCCAGGTCATTGCTAAATGCTTAGAATTGGGATTGATGGCTTCCATAAACCAGAGACTGGACATGGATACCATCGGGACCATCGCCCTGGAGTTCGGCTTCAGCGTAGAAAAAGAAACCGAAGTCGGGGTTGTCGACGAAGAGCAAGAGGAAGCCGGAGAACAGATTCCTCGTCCGCCGGTGGTCACCATTATGGGGCACGTTGACCACGGAAAAACTTCTCTTTTGGATTACATTCGTAAAAGCAACATCATAGCCGGTGAGTCCGGAGGAATTACCCAGCATATCGGGGCATACGCAGTCGAGCTGACCAATGGGAAAATTACTTTCTTAGATACCCCGGGTCATGAAGCTTTTACCGCCATGCGTGCCAGAGGAGTACAGGCCACCGATATAGTGGTCTTGGTAGTAGCCGCAGATGATGGCGTAAAGCCACAGACCATAGAAGCCATTGACCATGCCAAAGCCGGTGGTGTTCCCATCATCGTAGCCATAAATAAAATCGATTTACCGGGAGCCAATCCTGACACAATCAGACAACAGCTTTCCAAATATAATCTGATGTCGGAAGAATGGGGAGGCAAGACAATTTATGTGGAAGTTTCCGCCAAAAAGGGAACCGGAATTGAGAAGTTACAGGACATGATTTTGTTACAGGCAGAAATGTTGGAATTAAAAGCCAATGCCAACACCAAAGCCACCGGAGTAGTGATAGAGTCCAGACTGGACCGGGGGAAAGGTCCTTTGGTCACGGTTTTGATTCAAAAAGGAACTCTCAAAAACGGCGACCCCATGGTAGCCGGGATTTATTCCGGTAAGGTCAGAGCTCTTTTGGATGAGAGGGGGCATTTATTGAGAGAGGTCGGTCCGGCAACCCCAGCTCAGGTTTTAGGATTAGCCGGTGTTCCCCAGGCAGGCGATACTTTCTTTGTGGCCAATTCCGAGCAGGAAGCCCGCGAAATTTCTGCCAAGAGAGCCCGGCTCAAACGGGAACAGCAGTTAAGACAGATAAAACATGTCACCCTGGATGAAGTTTATGAAAGAATAAAAGAGGGTCAGATTAAAGAATTGAAATTAGTCATCAAAGGAGATGTAGACGGTTCCGTGGAAGTATTAAGCGATACCTTAGAGAAAATCTCCAATTCCGAAGTCAAAGTCAAGGTGATTCACAAAGGGGTAGGGGCTATAAATGAAAGTGACGTTCTTTTGGCGGCCGCTTCGGATGCTATTATAATCGGCTTTCATGTCCAGCCCAGCTTCGGAGCCAGAGAATTGGCCAATCAGAACAAAGTCGACCTGCGGGTTTATCAGACCATATACGAAGTGGAGAATGATATCAAAAAAGCCCTGGAAGGAATGTTGGAACCGGAAACCATTGAAAAAATAACCGGCACGGTCGAAGTTCGTGAACTTTTCAGAGTTCCCAAAGTCGGAGTAGTGGCTGGCAGTTTCGTTCAGTCAGGTGTGATTAAAAAAAGTGACAGGGTCAGAATTATAAGGGACGGAACGGTTGCCTATGAGGGAACCATAGGTTCCCTGCGAAGATTCAACGACGATGTCAAAGAAGTTGAAAACGGGTTGGAATGCGGCATCAGAATCGAAAATTACAATGACGTTAAAGTAGGTGATATTATAGAAGCTTTCCAGGTTACCAAGCTAGCCCGGAAGTTAGAGAAGGTCTAAGAGAGCTTTAGGGATTATTGATAGCAAAATGATAATAGGCAGCTGTAGCATAGAGTTGCATTTGCCGGAATCGTTGTCGCTAAAGGATAAAAGACAAATCGTCAAAAGCGTCAAAGAAAGAATCAGAAATAAGTTCAATGTTTCAATAGCAGAAGTGGATGGAAATGATTTGTGGCAAAGAGCAGTTTTAGCGGCCTGCGTGGTGGCCAACGATAAAAAATTTGTCAATCAAGTGTTGACACAAATTGTCGAGCAGGTCAAAAGAGAAAGAAGCGTAGTTTTGTTAGATTATCATTTAGAGATTTACTGATGGCAGAGGATACCCTGATGCAATATTCCAGAGCACTGAGAGTGCAGGACTTGTTGAAAAAAGAGATTTCTCAAATAATCCTGGAGATGCTCAAAGACCCGCACATTGGATTTGTGACCATTACAGCGGTGGAGGTCTCAGCCGACTTAAAAATTGCCAAAGTTTTTTATTCGGTTCTGGGAACTCCCCAGGAAAAGCAGAACACGGCTTCGGCTCTAAACCGGGCCCGGGGTTTTGTCCAAGCTGAAATCAATCGCCGGGTGAGGATGAAAAAAACTCCCCAGATTAACTTTGAATTCGACCACTCCTTAGAATACGGAGACCGGATCGATAAGATAATCGAACAGTTACATCAGGAAGAAAAAGATAAAAGTGAAGAAGACGCTTAATCAGATCTTAAAATTAATCAAGAAAAGTAAAACTATCCTGATAACCTCCCATATGGACCCGGACGGTGATTCCATCGGCTCCCAGCTGGCCTGGGGTGCTTTTTTAAGGCGCTTCAAAAAGAATTTCAGAATCATCAATCAGGGTCAAATTCCGGAGAAATATTTATTCTTGGACCCCCCCAATATAATTGAGAATATAGATTCCCAAGATTACTCGGATTTCAGGCCGGATGCGGTTTTTATTTTTGAATGCTCTTATCCGGACCGCATCGGGAGAGTTCAAAAATTAATTTTCCCCGAAACTCATGTAATTAACATAGACCACCATCAGGATAACCAGAAATTCGGCAGCATAAATATCTTAGACAAAAAAGCCAGCGCCGTGGCGGAAATAATCTTTGTCCTGTTTAAACTGGCTAAATTTAAAATCACTCCCCAGACAGCCAACTGCCTTTATGCCGCTATCCTGACCGATACCGGCAGATTTCGCTTTTCTTCCACCACCAGCAAATGTTTGAGAGTGTGCGCCGAGCTAATCGATGCCGGAGCCGACCCCAAACTTTTGACGGATAAAATTTATTATAGCGTCAACCTTTCCGATTTAAGGTTTCTGGGTTACGTTTTATCCCAGATGGAGATTGCTGAGGACGGAAAAATTTCCAGCATCGCCCTCAAAAAAGAGATTCTGGACCGCTACCAAATCAACACTGAAAATACTGAAGGAATAGTAGATTATTCCCTGCTTTTAAAAGGAGTAAAAGTAGGAATTCTGTTCAAAGAAATCGGTCCGGACAAAACCAAAGTCAGTTTGCGCTCCCAGAATAACATAGACATCAGCAAAATTGCCAAAACCTTCGGGGGTGGGGGACACAAAAACGCAGCTGGATGTTTATTGAGAACCAATATGCAGGAAGCCAAAGAAATTGTCTTGAGGGAGATTAAAAAATGGATATAAATGGGAGTTTGGTTGTAAATAAACCAAGAGGAATTTCTTCACACGACACTTTAGATAAATTGCGTAAGTTACTACCAGAAATAAGCATAGGGCATACGGGAACCTTAGACCCTCAAGCCGAAGGAGTTTTATTTGCCCTGTTGGGAAAAGCCACCAAAATTTCAAGTTTCATCGAGTACTGGGATAAAGAATATCTGGCCAAAATTAAATTAGGGGTAAAGACAGATACATATGATTTGGAAGGGAAAATTTTAGAGGCGGTGGAAGAGATTCAGGTAACCGAATCTGAAATAAAAGAGAGCGTAGGAAGCCTGGTGGGAGAAATATCACAAACTCCACCGGTTTATTCAGCCATAAAATATAAAGGGAAGAAACTTTATGAATATGCCAGAGCCGGAGTGGAAATAAAACCGGAGAAAAGAAAAGTCACCATAAAAAACTTAGAAATTATCGGCATAAATTTACCTTATATAGAGCTAAAAATAGACTGCTCCAAGGGAACTTATATCAGGTCTATAGCCAACGACTTAGGTGAAAAGTTAAGATGCGGAGCTGTGTTAGCTTCTTTGGTCAGAACCAAGGTAGGTCCTTACAAATTAGAGCAAGCCCTAACCTTAGAAAAAGTCGAAGAAATTTGTGAACAAAATAAAATTTCAGATTATATTATTCCGATTCCAGATATCTTGAAAGATTTACCATGGATTGTGGTTGAAGAAGGTTGTGAAAAAAGGATAAAGAATGGGATGGAATTGAAAAGAGAAAACCTGACTTTGGTTGGTAATTTTAAATCTGGTGAAACAGTTAATGTAATAAATACTAAAGGAGAAGTTCTGGCTTTAGGAAAGTTTTTAGTTTCCTCTGCGGAGCTGGACCAAACTAATACCGGAAAAATTTTCCAATACTTGAGGGTGCTAATTTAATATGCATATCTGTTTTGATTTAAGAAAAGTCCAATTGGACCATCTGGATAAACCGGTGGTAACTCTGGGGACATTTGACGGAGTGCATGTCGGTCACCAGATCTTGATAAAACGAGCAATCCAGAAAGCCCAGGAGTTAAAGAAAAAATCAGTGGTGGTGACTTATGAACCCCATCCTCAAACAGTGGTTTCCCCCAGAAACGCACCGCTGCTTTTGACTACTCTGGAAGAAAAAATTCCACTCCTTGAACAGCTGGGAATCGATGAGCTTATGATAATAAATTTTGATTTCGAGCTATCCAATTTTACGGCTAAAGAATTCATTGAAGAAATTTTGGTGAAAAAATTGAACCCGGCCCAGGTAATTGTGGGATATAACCACGCTTTCGGAAAAAACCGGGAAGGGAAGGCCGAAAATCTGAAAGAAGCCGGAGACATTTACAATTTTGGGTTTGAGGTGCTGGAGCCGGTAGATATAAACGACAATGTCATCAGCAGCAGTAAAATCAGAAAAGAATTGACTCTGGGAAATTTCAGAGCGGCCAAAAAAATGTTAGGACACAGCTATCCCATTTTCGGAACGGTTGTTTTCGGTGCCGGTCTGGGACAATCTTTAGGATATCCCACCGCCAATTTATCTGTGCCAAGCAATAAACTTTTACCCAAATCTGGAGTATATAGTGGTAAGGTTCAGATAGAAAGCCAGACTCACTTCGGGATGGCTTACATCGGTCAGAGACCGACTTTGAATCAAAAAGGAATTGTTATTGAAGCCCATATATTTAATTTTGAGGCAAATCTGTACGACCGAAAAATTGCATTATATTTGGATGAATATATCAGAGAAGACCAGAAATTCGATTCGGTACAGGATTTAAAACTTCAAATGCAGAAAGATGAAGTTTTGGTCAAACAATATTATCAACTAAACTAGGAGGAAGTGTGCCGTTAGCCAAAGAGAAAAAAACCGCAATCGTCAAAGAATTCCAGCAGCACCCCAAGGACCGGGGCTCGGAAGAAATCCAGATTGCCCTTCTGACCCACAGAATAAACGAGCTGACCGAGCATCTGAAAGCTCATACCAAGGATTTTCATTCCCGGCTGGGTCTGCTCAAAATGGTGAGCCAGAGAAAAAGACTATTGGCCTATTTAAGAAGAAAAAATCCGAGCAACTACAAAAAGATTTTAGAAAAATTAAACTTACGCAAATAAAAAGGAGTGTGGATGGTTTATAAAGTGGAGTTGGAAGTGGGGGGGAGAACCCTCACCATTGAAACCGGTAAAGTGGCCAAACAGGCCGACGGAGGAGTGACAGTCCGCTACGGCGATACCATGATTTTAGCCACGGCCGTGGCAGCCCCGGAGGTGCGGGAAGAGCAGGATTTTTTCCCGCTGACAGTAGACTACCGGGAGAAAGCTTATGCGGCCGGAAAAATCCCGGGCGGATTTTTCAAAAGGGAAGGAAGACCCTCTGAAAAAGAGACCTTGACCTCCCGTCTGATTGACAGACCCCTAAGACCTTTGTTCCCGGAGGAATTCTTAAACGAAGTCCAGATTTTAGTCAGCGTCTTATCCAGCGACCAGGAAAATGACGGAGATGTCTTAGGAATAATCGGAGCTTCGGCTGCCTTGGCCATCTCCAAAATCCCTCTGTCGGAGCCGATTGGGGCAGTCAGAATCGGCAGGGTCAATCAAGAGTGGGTCATAAACCCTACCCACAGCCAGTTAGAAGAAAGTGACCTGAATTTGGTAGCAGCCGGGACCGATGACAATATCATGATGGTAGAAGGAGGATGCGCTGAAATCTCCGAAGTAGAATTATTGCAGGCCTTGGAACTGGCTCACGGGGAGATTAAACGAGTTATCGGAAAAATCAATGAATTGGCGGGTATGTGCGGAAAGCCCAAGATGGAGGTTGTAAAACAAGGAATCAATCCGGATCTGGAAAAGGAAGTGACACAATTAGCCAAAAGCCAAATCGACCAGGCCAACCGGGTGCATGAAAAATCAGCCCGGCAGGAAACCTTAGATAAAATCAAGGAAAAAGTTCTGGAAGCCCTGAAAGAAAAATATCCGGAAAGCGAAAATACCATAATAAATGTTCTGCATACTCTGGAAAAAGATTCGGTTCGCAAGATGATATTGGAGGAAAATATACGCACGGACGGAAGAAAAACGGATGTAATCAGACCGATTACCTGTGAAATCGGGGTTTTACCCCGGACGCACGGGTCAGCTCTCTTCACCAGAGGTCAGACCCAGAGCTTAGTGGCCACTACCCTGGGAACCAAAATGGATGAACAAAGAATCGAAGATCTTTTAGGTGAATCCACCAAAAGCTTTATGCTGCATTATAATTTTCCGCCTTTCAGTGTGGGGGAAGTCAGACCAAACCGTGGTCCGGGTCGAAGAGAAATAGGACACGGTGCTCTGGCTGAAAGAGCCCTTGAGCCGATAATCCCCAAAGATGAGCTCTTTCCCTATACCATCAGAATCGTGGCGGATATTCTGGAATCGAACGGTTCTTCCTCTATGGCAACTGTCTGTGGCGGTTCATTGGCTCTGATGGATGCCGGAGTGCCCATTAAAACTTCAGTAGCCGGAATTGCCATGGGATTGGTCAAAGGGGATAAAAAGAGCGTGGTCCTAACAGATATTTCCGGGATTGAAGACCACTTGGGAGATATGGATTTCAAAGTAAGCGGAACCAGAAAAGGGATTACCGCTTTCCAGATGGACGTCAAAGTGGAAGGAATCGGCTTAGAGGTCTTAAAAGAAGCCTTAGAGCAGGCCCGGGTGGCACGGCTGGAAGTTTTGAATACCATGGATAAAACCATCTCTGCTCCCAGGCCGGACCTTTCAGTTTACGCTCCCCGCATAACCAGCATCAAGATTAAGCCGGAAAAGATCGGAGAGGTTATCGGAACCGGCGGAAAGATAATCCGGGCCATAATCGAACAGTCCGGTGCCAAAATTGATATTGAGGATGACGGTATGGTCTACATAGCTGCCACCAATCCGGAATCAGCCGAAAAAGCCAAACAGATGATTATGAAAATTTTGGAAGAGCCGGAGATGGGAAAAGTCTATATGGGAAAAGTAAAGAAAGTAACCACCTTCGGAGCTTTCGTGGAAATTATTCCGGGACAGGAGGGGCTGGTGCATATTTCGGAACTGGATTTCAGAAGGGTTCAGAGAGTTGAGGATGTGGTAAATGTGGGGGATGAAATTCAGGTAAAAGTAATCGGAATCGAGCCGGACGGAAAAATCAGATTATCCCGCAAAGCCACTTTGAGCAACGCCTATTCCAAAGGATGACACAGTCGGTTTATCAAAAAACAGTCTTGGATAACGGAATCCGGGTGATAAGCGAGAAGGTAAATTCGGTCCGCTCCATCTCTATCGGAATCTGGGTGGATGTCGGCTCCCGGGATGAAGCTCCACCGGAAAGCGGAGTTTCTCATTTTCTGGAGCATATGGTTTTCAAGGGAACCAGGAAAAGAACCGCCAAGGAAATTGCCCAAGCCTTAGAATCAGTGGGCGGAATCTTAAACGCCTTTACCACCCGGGAGCAGACCTGTTATTATGCTCATATTTTAGATGAGCATCTTCCCATCGCAGTGGATGTCCTGTCCGACATTCTGAAAGATTCACTCCTTGATCCGCAGGAGTTGGAAAAAGAGAAAAAAGTCATAATCGAGGAAATCAAAGATATAGAAGATAACCCCGGTGATTTAATTCATGATTTATATGCCACCGCCTTATGGCCGGAGCACCCCTTGGGAAGACCGGTAATCGGAACCCGGGAAACAGTCTCCAGCTTAAAGCGGAATAATTTGACCAGTTATATGCAAAAGAACTATTCCAGCAAAAAAGTGGTAGTGGCTGCTTCCGGCAACGTCAAGCATGAAGAACTGGTAAAATTAATTGAGCAGAGTTTAAGTTTTGATTCCGGCAACGGCTCGGAAACTAATTCCGGAGAAGTGCCGGTTAAATCAAATGTGAAAATCGTGACCCGGGAAACGGCTCAGAGTCATATCTGTCTGGGTGTAACCAGTTTTCCCTACAGGCATCCCAGCCGCCAGATTCTGTTTGTTTTGAATACTATCTTAGGAGGAGGGATGAGCTCCCGTCTGTTTCAGACCGTGAGAGAGAATTCCGGACTGGCCTACTCCATTTACTCCTTTCTGGATTTTTTTGAGGATGCCGGAACTTTCGGGGTTTATCTGGGCACTAACTCGGAGCAGGTTCAAAAAGCACTGGAGCTGGTTTTGCAGGAAATCAAAAATATGAAAAAAGAAGAACTGTCTTCCCAGGAGTTGTATTTTGCCAAATCTCAAATCAAAGGAAATCTGGTAATCGGTATGGAATCGACTTCCAACCGCATGACCCGCCTGGCCCGAAATGAGCTTTTTTTGAATGAATATCTGCCTATCGAAAAAACCATAGCTGAAATCGAAAAAGTAAAAGAAAAAGAAATCCACGAAATCGCCAACCGGCTTTTTACTCCGGAACGGCTCTGTCTGGCTTTAATCGGTCCCAATCATGCGGACCTGGCCCAAAAAATCGACTGGGGAATTCTAATCTAAATTAAGACCAATCTCTTGCAGATTTTAACTTACCACAAGATCGGACCCAAATTCGATTTGGGCGTCACCCATCAATCCCTAAATCAGTTTTACGCTCAACTGAAAAATTTGAAAGAGGAGAGATTCAGTACCGTCAATCTGGAGAAAGCCTGCAACCCTCAAGAAGATTCGCTCCTGAAGAATTTCGCCATAACTTTTGATGATGGATACGAGAATATTTATACTTGCGCTTTTCCGGTTTTGCAGGAGTTGGGATTTACTGCTACAGTGTTTATGGTAACCGGATTTGCAGGAAAATATAACTCCTGGGATTTTAATTTCGGCAGAAAGGGTTTCAGGCATTTGAACTGGGAGCAGATTAGGGAAATGGTAAAATACGGAATAAGCTTTGGTTCTCATACTGTCAACCATCCGGATTTGACTAAATTAGATAGAAAATATGTGGAGTATGAATTGAGAAACTCCAAAAAAACTCTGGAAGAAAAACTGGGTCTGGAAGTGAAATTTTTATCTTATCCTTTCGGCAAGTATAATTTTTCGGTGCGAGAAGAAGTAAAAAGAACCGGTTATCAAAACGCCTTTACCCTTAACCCGAATGGTTCAGCTAAAAATCTTGACCCTTATGCCATAAAGAGAATCGGAGTTTATCGCTTCGATACACTCTTGAGCTTAAATATTAAATTAGAGGGCGGTTTCTGGTATGGATTGGAAAGTTTGAAAGGGAATTTGATAAATCGACTGTCTTATGGAACTTCGATGGTTAAAGCTAAACCAAAATATGATGCTTTAAATTAAAAATTATGAGTAACCTTACATACTGTAGAATAGCGGAAATCGGAAAATTTGCCGGGCAAGAGGTCTTAATCAAAGGGTGGGTGTACAACAAGCGCTCCAGCGGGAAGATTCATTTTCTTCTGGTCAGGGACGGCTCCGGTATTTTGCAGGCGGTGATGACCAAGGATTCGGTGCCGGAAAAAACCTTTAAAGCCTTCGATTCGTTGACCCAGGAATCTTCCCTGGTGGTTTCCGGCAAAGTGAGGGAAGATAAAAGAGCACCAGGTGGATATGAGCTGGAAATTAAGGAAATCGAAATCATCCAGATTGCCAAAGATTATCCCATAACCCCCAAAGAGCACGGGGTGGCATTTTTGATGGAGAACCGGCACCTGTGGTTGCGCTCCTCCCGACAAACAGCCATCTTGAGCATCCGGAATGAAATAATTTTTGCCATCCGAACATTTTTCTACGATAAAAAGTTTGTGCTGATTGACACCCCGATTTTGACCGGCTCCATCGGAGAGACCGCCACCACTTTGTTTGAAACCCAATATTTTGATTTAGGCAAGGCCTATTTGGCTCAAACCGGCCAGCTGTATGTAGAAGCAGCCTGTATGGCTTTGGGGAATGTGTATTGCTTCGGTCCCACCTTCCGGGCTGAAAAATCCAAAACCAGAAGACATCTGACCGAATTCTGGATGGTGGAAGCGGAAGAGGCCTTTTACGACAACAACGGCAACATGAATTTGCAAGAGGAGCTGATAGAATATATCGTGGCCTGGGTTCTGGAAAAATGTAAAAAAGAGTTGGAGGTAATCGAACGCGACACCACTTTTCTAAAAAAGGTCCAAAGACCTTTCCCGCGCATCAGCTATGAAGAGGCCGTAAAGCTATTGCAATCCAAAGGAGCTAAAATTGAATTCGGGGAAGACATTGGTGGAGACGAAGAGACAATTTTGGCCAATTCCTACGATAAACCGTTCTGCGTCTATAATTATCCCAAAAAAATAAAGGCCTTTTATATGAAACCCCATCCGGAAAGGGAGGATTTGGTTTTGAACAATGATATGTTAGCACCGGAAGGATACGGAGAAATCATCGGAGGCTCACAGAGAAACGACGATTATGATTCTTTGGTTAAACGAATAAAAGAGGAAAAACTTCCGCTGGAAGCATATGAATGGTATCTGGATTTGAGAAAATACGGCTCGGTCCCGCATTCCGGGTTTGGTTTGGGTCTGGAAAGAACGGTTACCTGGATTTGCGGCTTGCCTCATGTGCGGGAATCGATTCCGTTTCCCAGAATGCTTTATCGTTTGTATCCTTGAAACTTTTGGGAGATATCATCTTCCGGACTTGCCTGAAAGATAAAATTTAATTATTTTAGAAAAGAAGATAACATCTTCTATTCAAATGGAAATTAAAAACCAAGAATTCGTTTTTACTCACAAAGACTTTCATTCCCACGAGGGAGTTTTCTTCGGGCATGATAAAGCCACCGGCTTCAAAGGGATTATAGCCATCCACGGCCGCAAAAGAGGACCGGCCTTAGGTGGAATGAGGATGAGCTTATATCCGGATGAACCGGCCGCCGTATCCGACGTTCTGCGACTCTCGGAAGGGATGACTTATAAGGCTGCGGCAGCGGAATTGAAATTAGGCGGCGGAAAGATGGTAATTTTGGCCGACCCCAAAAAAGAGAAGACCAAGGATTTGCTTCTGTCAGCCGGAAAATTTGTACAACTGCTGGGAGGCGCTTATATCACCGCCGAAGATTCCGGAACTAATTTGGAAGATATGAGGGTCATCAATCAAGCCACCAAATATGTAGTTGGAATCAAGAGTGGAGACCCTTCTCGTCTAACTGCCTACGGCACTTATTTAGGAATCAAGGCTTCGGTTGAATTCAAGCTGGGTAGACAAGAATTGAAAGGATTAATAGTGGCTATTCAGGGTATAGGCAACGTGGGGTCGAGATTGGCAGAATATTTGTATAAAGACGGCTGCCAGTTAATTGTCACTGATACCGGTGAAGAAAAATTAAAAAGATTATCTGAAAATAATATCAAATTTACTTATATAAAACCGGAAGAGATTTTTTCTCAGGCAGTGGATATTTTTTCACCCAATGCCAGGGGGTCAGTCTTGAACGAAAATACCGTTCCCCGGCTGAAATGTCCCATCATTGCCGGAGCTGCCAATAATCAGTTGGCCACCGAGGAAATTGGAGACCTGTTGCATAAAAAAGATATTCTGTATGCCCCGGATTATATCATCAATGCCGGCGGGCTGATAAACGTCTACATGGAAGTGGAAAATCCTGATAAATATGATGACAGAGAAGCTCACCGCAGATGTGAACCGATTTACCGGCGCTTGAAAAATATTTTTGCCGAAAGTGAAAAAAGAAAAATTCCTCCCCATAAAATCGCTATGGAAATAGCTTTGAGAAATTTAAAATAATCTCCTAAGTTTTAGTTCACGGTCAAAAAATATGCCCTACAATTTTAAAGAAATTGAAGCTAAATGGCTGAAAATCTGGGAAGATAACAAGCTTTATAAGACTGCAGAAAATCCCCCAAAGAAATTTTATTGCTTGGAGATGTTACCCTATCCGTCCGGGGATATTCACATGGGGCATTTCCGCAATTACACCATCGGAGATGTGGTGGCCCGCTACAAGATGATGCAGGGTTTTGACCTGCTCCATCCTCTGGGGTGGGATGCTTTCGGTCTGCCGGCTGAAGAGGCGGCCATCAAGCACAAATTAAACCCCAAAGACTGGACCCTGAATAATATTTCGGTCTCCAGAGCTACGCTGAAAAAAATCGGAATCAGCTATGACTGGGACAAAGAAATTATCACCTGCCAGCCGGATTATTACAGATGGAATCAGTGGATATTCATAAAATTATTTGAGAAAAACCTGGCTTACCGCGCCAAAGCTTTGGTCAACTGGTGCCCCAAAGATAAAACCGTTTTAGCCAATGAACAGGTCCAGCAGGGAAAATGCTGGAAATGCGGCTCGGAGGTTACCAAAAAAGAGTTAGAGCAATGGTTTTTCGGGATCACTGCTTATGCTGATAGATTGCTAGCCGACTTGGATAAACTTTCCGGCTGGCCGGAAAATGTGAAAACAATGCAGAGAAACTGGATCGGAAAATCAGAAGGAGTGGAAATAGACTTCACTCTGGAAAAAACAGGAGAGAGACTGCCGGTTTTTACCACCCGACCGGACACCATCTTTGGTGTGACATTCGTGTCCATTGCCCCGGAACATCCTCTGCTGAGAACTCTGGAAATGGAGTTGAAATATAAAAAAGAAGTGGAGAATTATGTTAAAAAATCGATTCTGAAATCTGATATGGACCGAACCGCCTCGATAGGAGAGAAGGACGGAGTCTTTACCGGAAGATATGCCATCAATCCCCTTTCAGGTGAAAAGGTGGCTGTCTGGGTGGCGGATTATGTCTTAGCCAGTTACGGGACCGGGATTGTGATGGGAGTTCCGGCGCATGACCAGAGAGATTTTCTGTTTGCTAAAAAATATAATCTTCCTATCAAGGTGGTAATACAGTCCCAAGAGAAAAAGCTAAATGAAGAAGAAATGAACGAGGCCTACAAAGATGAAGGCACGATGGTGAATTCCGGAAAATTTAGCGGTTTGTCTTCGGCTGAAGGAATAGAAAAAGTCAGCGACTTTGTGGAAAAGAAAAAATTGGGACGAAAAAAAATCAATTACAAGTTGAGGGACTGGCTGCTTTCCCGTCAAAGATACTGGGGAACACCGATTCCCATGATACACTGTTCCAAATGCGGAATCGTACCAGTCCCTGAAAAAGAACTGCCGGTGCTACTGCCGGAAGGGGATATAGATTACATTCCCAAAGGACGTTCGCCTCTGGAAGACGTGGAAGAGTTTATAGAAACGACCTGCCCTAAATGCAAAGGTAAAGCCAAAAGGGATCCGGATACCATGGATACTTTTGTGGATTCTTCCTGGTATCATATCCGCTATATCGATAACAAGAATTCTGTAGAGATATTTGACCAGAAAAAAGTGGCCCTATGGATGCCGATTGATATTTACATCGGTGGAATAGAACATGCCACCGGACATCTTCTTTATTTCAGGTTTTTCACCAAGTTTCTGTATGATTTAGGGTATTTAAATGTGGATGAACCGGCTTTAAAGTTGTTCAATCACGGTATGGTCCTTGATGCCAAAGGAGAGGTTATGTCCAAATCCAAAGGGAACGTGGTATCTCCTATAGATGTTATCAACCGGGTCGGGGTAGATACCTCCAGATTGGCAATGCTTTTTGCGGCTCCTTCGGATAAAGAGGTGCTCTGGACTGAAGACGGGTTGGCCGGCACTGAAAGATTTCTTAACCGGGTCCATCGTATAGCGGGAATTCTGGATAAATCCAGGCCGGACTTAAAGAAAAAGTTTGATTTAGACAGCTTAAGTGATAAAGAAGCAATAACTTATCGTAAATTAAACCAAACCATCAAAAAAGTCACTGAAGATATAGAAGCTCTGCAGTTTAATACTGCTATAGCGGCTATGATGGAGTTTATAAACGTTTTGGATGGTCTGGACAAGGATTCACTGGTTTACACGTATTCCGCTGTCAATCTCGTGCTTATCTTGGCCCCATTTGCCCCTTTTATGGCGGAGGAGCTTTCCTACAAGCTAAACTTGTCCAAGGGGTCTATATTTAAAGCCCAATGGCCTTCTTATGACCCCAATGCCCTAAAGGAAGAGGAAATAATCTACGTGGTGCAGGTTAATGGCAGGTTAAGGGCTACCGTTGAAGCACCGGTCGGTTTACAGGATGAAGAGCTTAAGAAGCTGGTTTTAGGGTCAGATAAGGTCAAATCCTACCTTAAAGATAAAGAAATTGTCAAGACCATAGTTGTTCCCAACAAGCTGGTTAATATCGTAGTCAAATAGGGAAGGAAGCTACAGAATTAAAGTTCGTGAGTAATCTACGCCTGGAGCTTGATTTGCCAATCTATTAGTTTACATAATATATATTATAGGACGTTCGTCCGCGCATGAAAGCCTTTAAAATAAAGGCAGTTTTATGGGGTGTGGTAGCCGCAACCTAAAGGTTGCGGCTACCAGAGATCAATAGAAAAAGTTGCAGTTACAAAAAAAAGAGAAAGACTTCAATCTGAAATCTTTCTCTTAAGTTTAGATTAGGTTTTAGCTTAATCTTCTTCCTGATTTCTAGCTTGCTTTTTAGGCCAAGGTCCGGGATTACCGGAAGGTCCGGTATTACCAGTTGGCTGACTGGTCAAAGTACCGGTTAATACGATT
>JBIOYE010000050.1:0-10691 GCA_044870015.1 Candidatus Zixiibacteriota bacterium | reverse complement strand
TTGTCCTTCGGCAAACGGCTCTTCCACTTCCAGAATCTCGGTCCTTTGCAGATTTCTAATCTCCAGAGCTATTTTTTCCAGAGTCCCGGCGATGATGGCTAAAGTAGTCAGATATTGGGCATGTCGGTCCCTCTGTAAAATTTGAGTGGAGACCTTATCCGGCTTCAGACCTAACTTTTTGCAGACGAATTCTTCTACCTTGGGACTGACATGGGCGAAATTCCCCACCGACCCGGCTATCCGGCCGACTGAAATTGACTGCATGGCATGCTGTAATCTCTCCTCATTTCGGTGCATCTCTTCATACCACAAAGCCAATTTTAGACCAAACGAGGTTGGTTCTGCGTGTACCCCGTGTGTTCTTCCCATTATAGGAGTATGTTTATAGACTTGAGCTTTTCTTTTTAGAATGGAACTTAAATTATTCAAATCATCTGAAATTATCTTACCGGCTTCTCTCATCCTCAAAGCTAAAGCGGTATCTTCTACGTCATGCGAGGTCATGCCGTAATGCAGATATTTGGCTTCTTCCCCGATATTTTCCGCTAAATTGCTCAAAAAAGCCACCAAATCATGCTGGGTTCTTCTTTCCAGTTCCTGAATCCGTTCGATATCGAATCTGGCTTTTCGTCTGATTTTTAGATAAGCTTTGCGAGGCACTTGTCCCAACTTGACATACGCTTCGCAGGCCAAAAGCTCAATTTCCAGCCATTTGGAAAACTTGGCCTCTTCCGACCAGAGTTTTCCCATTTCCGGTAAGGTATAACGTTCAATCATCTTATGCTGAGTTTTTCACTTTATGCTGAACTTGACTGCTCTGAATTATCATTTACAAGATGGGGATGAGTCGAATCATTATCTGACTTTCAGCAATTCTAACAAATTTTCTGCCTTATAAGTAGATTTGAATTTTTCCCAGTCGGAGAGGAAATTCTTCAGCCCGATATCGGTCAAGGGATGTTTGAGCAATTGTTCGAAAACCTTATAAGGCATGGTGACAATGTCAGCCCCCAAAAGAGCCGATTCCACCACATGCAGGGGGTGTCTGGAGCTGGCTACCAGAACTTCGGTGGCGATTTCATAGTTTTCGAAAATCTGGATAATCTGGCGGATTAAATCCATGCCGGATTGGCTAATATCATCCAATCTACCGATGAATGGGGAAACGAAATTGGCGCCTGCTTTGGCCGCTAAAAGGGCCTGGGAAGGTGAAAAAATCAAGGTGGTGTTGACCTGAATCCCCTGGTCGGTCAATTTCCGAATCGCTTTTAATCCTTCTTTTATCATGGGGACTTTGACTACGATTTTAGGGTGAATTTTGGCTAACACTTCCCCTTCTCTGACCATGCCGTCAAAATCAACCGAGACCACTTCCGCATTCACCGGACCCGGGACAGCTTCACAGATTTCTTCTAAGACCGATTTGAATTCCTTTCCCTCTTTGGCAATCAAAGTCGGATTGGTGGTGACTCCGTCCAGCATTCCTATTGAGGCCGCTTCTTTGATTTCAGATATATTGGCTGTGTCCAGAAATATTTTCATTTATCCTCCGATTCTTAATATTTTACTTTTACCAAATAAAGACCGCTGGCCGGGGCTTTCTTTACGGCTTTTCGGCTCTGATTTTTTAACATTTTGGCAAACTCATTTATCCCCAGATTTCCTCGACCAACTTCCACTAATGTTCCTACGATACTTCTGACCATTCCTCTTAAAAACCGGTTGGCTTCTATTTCAAAAGTAACTTCGTTACCCTTCACTTCGCATTTGGTCTTTAAAATCTCACACCTGTTATTGTGCAAGTCCTCGCTTTTCTTTCCGAAATGGGAAAAACTGTGGTACCCTTTTATGATTTTTAAACCTAGCTTCATTTTTTTTATATCCAAGGGCTGAAAAACCTCCCACACTAACTTACGCAAAATGGCACTCTTTCCTAAAAAAATTCTGTATCTGTAAACCCTGCTTTTGGCTTTGAAGCGGGCGTTAAAATCTAAAGCCACCTCCTGAGCTTTCTTTATCACTATGTCTTTGGGTAATAGGTTGTTTAACGCCTTTTGAATTTGTTCTGTCCCTAACTCATTATCAGTCTTAAAATTAGCCACCTGACCCAAAGCGTGAACACCGGAATCGGTTCGCCCGGCTCCGATGAGATTTATTTTCTCTTTTAATAATTTTTCTAGCGTTTTTTGTATTTCCCCCTGAATGGTTCTACCCTTCTTTTGAATCTGCCACCCTATAAAATTAGTCCCGTCATATTCTATGGTCAATTTAATATTTCTCTGCATTTAAAACCATTCTTCAAGATAAATATAGCACTAAAATCTAGCCCTGTCAAACCTAAAAACTAAAGCTCTGGTTAGACCTGCTTTTTAATCTTTCTATCAACTCTATAAAAATTACGTATTTAAAATAAATAAAGTGAAGTTCGGTTTCTCATCCAGATTAAAGTGTAAAATGTCGAATTTGTAAGTGAAACAATTTTAAACTAAAGGGAGCCCTACATGAACTTACAACTCACCAAAACTTTTAATACCACTGCTTTAATCGGGCTAGTATTGCTTACCCCGGCTGCATTTTTTATTTCTTTGGCGCTTTCCAAATATTTGATAGGCATAGATTATTTCTTTGATGTTTTTGACTCTTTTATAGCCAGCCCCGGCCATCCGGAAAGATTTCAGATTTTCAATTTTGTTTCACCCATTGTCTTTCTGGGCGGCTCATTATTGGCCTTAGTTTTAAATGTTTTGGCAGTAACCGGACTAAGGTTCAAAAAAGAGAACTCCAACTTAGTCACCACCTTGCTAATTAAGGAAAATTTCTGGAACTTAGCCGTAGTTTTAGTCAGTTTTCTGATTCTTGCAATTCTGGTCGGATATGCCATCGGCGAAAACTGGCAATGCTGGGTCGGTTTGAAGGCTAAGTGTTAATCACAAATTAAGTGTATAGCTAAGGGCGAAGCCGGTCTTCGCCCTTTTTTTTTGTCAAAAATTTTAACCCTGATTTCTCGCTAAGCCCAGACCTGCAAGCTCTTCTTGACAATCGAATTTATTTAGCTAATAATTATCCCTTATGCTTTCTGAGTATGCCATCCAGCATTACAAAAGAAACTTCATTTTAGGAATCTCCAACGGAATTTTTTTCAATATCGGCTTGGCTTTTTTAAGCGGCTCCACGGTTTTGCCGATTTTTATGGCCCATCTGACTGATTCCAAAATCTTGATCGGCTTGGCTACTTCGATTGAGAATATCGGCTGGCATCTGCCCCAGCTTTTTGTGGCAGCCGCTACCATTCATTATTCCAGACAATTGGGGGTTTATACCAGAGCGGCTATTTTAAGATCAATTGCCTTTTTGGGAATAGTTGTGGCTGTTTTTGCCCTGGGTGAAAAAAACAACGATTTACTTCTGGTCTTATTCTTTTTCTTATTCACTTTTTTTGCAGTCAGCGGTGGCCTGGCAGCAGTTTCTTTTATGGATATTGTGGGGAAAACCATCCCGGCCAATAAGAGAGGGACTTATTTCGGAATGAGGATGTTTATAGGCGGTGGACTGGCGGCCCTCTCTGGAATCCTAGTGAAAAAGATTTTAGGAGAATACCCCTTTCCCGTTAATTTCGGATTACTTTTCAGTCTGGCTTTGGTTACGGTGATTATCGGTTTGGGCTCTTTTGCCATGGTCAAAGAGCCGGTCTTGGCTAATCAACGTCCGCATAAGTCTCTCAAGGAAAACTGCCGGGAGGCCTTTTCGCTTTTTCAAACCGATGCTACATATAAGCTGTTATTTTTGGTCAGAATAACCATCGGGGCTTTTAGCTTGGCTTATCCCTTTTATATTCTTTATGCCCAAAAGACCTTGAATATTAAACCGGAAGCGGCCGGGATTTTTCTTTCTTTTGAAATGCTGGGGTACTTAGTCTCCAATATTCTGTGGGCTTATCTGTCCAACCGCATCAACAATCGCCTGGTCTTGTTGCTTTCGGCGGTCTGTTCGGTCTTTCCGCCGGTAATTGCCCTTACCAACTGGCTTTGGCCTTTACCGTTGGGGCTGTATGCCCTGGCGTTTTTCTTTCTGGGAGCCACCAACAGCGGGTTATTCGTGGGATTTTTCAATTATCTTTTGGAGATCGCCCCGGAAGAAAAAAGACCTTTGTATGTGGGGTTTATTCATACGGTAATTTTCCCCACTTATTTTCTGTCAACCTTGGGAGGAATCATAATTCAGCTGACCAATTTCAGGGTTTTGTTCGCCTTGACCTTGTTTCTGGCTCTGGTTTCAGTCTATCTTTCCTACCGCCTGCTAAAGTTAAGAAAATAGCTACGTTTGAGTTCCAAAATACGTTATGTTAATATAAATTTACTATGCTCCTATCTTCTTTAAAGCAATTCTTTCAAAGAGACCGAAATTTCCTGATTTTCATATTCGTATTAAGCTTTATTCTGAGATTAATTTATCTTTTGGAAATCAGGGATAACCCTCATTTTTATAACCTCACCTTGGACCCTTTATATCATGACAGCTGGGCTAAACAGATAGCTGGCGGTGACTGGATGGGAAATCAGGTTTTTTTCCGGGCTCCTTTTTACCCCTATTTTTTAGCGGTTTTGTATAAGATATTTGGCCATCATCTTTTCTTAGTCAGGTTGATTCAGCATTTAATCGGCTCCTTGTCAGTGATTTTAATCTTTCTGGTAGCCAAAAAAATCTTTGACCGGAAAGTAGCTATTTTAGCCAGTATCCTTGCCGCTACTTACTGGATTTTTATTTATTATGAAGCCGAGCTATTGCTGGATTATCTTTTGGTTTTTTGGGGTTTACTTTTAATCTGGTTTTTACTCAAAGCATATGAAACTTTGAAACCAACCACCTGGTTTTTTTCCGGAATTATATTTGGGCTTTTTGCCATCACCCGTCCCAATATTTTGATTTTTCTGCCATTCCTGTTGCTGTGGATGATTTGGGCTTTAAGGAAACAGATGTCAGCCGTGAAAATTTCTATTTTTTACGGCTGGATTTTAATCGGGATGATATTGATTATTTTCCCCATCACTGTCCGGAATTACTTGGCGGGAAAGGACCCGGTTTTGATCGCTTCTCAAGGTGGAATCAACTTTTATATCGGAAATAACTCCCAATCCGACGGAATGTCAGCCGTTGTGCCGGAGTTGGGGGATGACTGGGAATATGCGGACTGCCAGTTTATAGCGGAACAATTCTTAGACAGGAAATTAAAACCTTCGGAAGTATCTGATTTTTACTATAAAAAAGGGTGGAATTTTATTTTCAAACAACCTGCTCAATCTCTTACTTTGCTAATCAAAAAACTGTACGTCTTCTGGAACAAATTTGAAATTTCCAACAATCAGAATATTTATTTTTTTAAGCAATATTCTGTTTTGAGTAAAATCTTGTTCTTGGGCTTTTGGTTCATGGGACCCTTGGGACTCCTGGGAATATTTTTATCTCTTATGAGAGGACCCCGGACTTCATTAATATTATTATTTATTTTCTCTTATATGTTTTCGGTGGTAATGTTTTTTGTCAACTCCCGTTTTCGCCTGCCGGTTTTGCCTTTTTTGATAATTTTAGCCGGCTTCGCAGCAGTTGAACTTTACCGGATGATATCAGCCACAGAAGTGAAAAGAATTATGGCCAGCGGAATTTTGTTGGTTATATTTGCGATTTTAGTGAATTCCAATTTTTATGATATGGGTAAAGGGAGTTACGCCCAATCTTACTTCGGCCTGGGAAACATCTATTTAAAAAAGGGAGATTTCCAAAACGCCTTGTTGCAGTACCAGACCGCCTTAGAAAGAGAGCCCAACCTTCCCAGAGCCCATTTGAACCGTGGGGTAATCTTTTTTAAGCTGGGGGATTATACCGAAGCAGAAAAAGAGTTTCTGGAGGAAATAAAAGCAAATCCGCAGGATGAAAAAGCTTATAACAATCTTTCGGTATTGTATAGATTACAAGGGAAATCCAGCCAGGCTATCCAGTTTGCTCAAAAAGCCCTGCAGTCGAGACCCAACTATCCTTTTGCTTATTATAATTTGAGCCTGGCTTATCAGACCCAAAGACAGTTATCGAAAGCCGAATCGGTTTTGGTGGAAGGTAGCCAAATCATTCCTCAAGCGACGCAGATTCATTATTACCTGGGCATTCTCTACCTGAAACAAAACAAACTAACGGAAGCCGAGGAGCAATTCAAATTGGTCTTAACTACTGCTCGGGTCAGAAAAGAAGAGTATGATTTGAGCCAAATCTCCGGGTTAGAGAAAGGCAGTTTGGATTATACCGAAATGAAGGCCAACAGTTTTTATAATTTAGGTTTTATATACGGATTGAAAGCGGAACTCTCTTTAGCCGAAGAAAATTTTAAAAAGGCCCTGCAGCTAAAACCAAATTGGTCAGAAGCTCACAGCAATCTGGGGAAATTATATGAGCTTAAAAATGATCTTCCCCGGGCCCTGGAACAGTTCGAAAAAGCCGTTAAGAACTCACCTCACAGGGCAGTTTACTACGTTAATCTGGCTACCATTCAGTTAAAGCTTGAGCAAAAAGAAAAGGCTCTAAAGTCCTTGCAACAAGCTTTGACTTTAGAGCCAAATTTCAAACCTGCCCAACAGGTTTTAAAACAAATCAAATAGGTTACTAATCATCCCCCCTTAATAAATCGGGTGTTTGAAGGACCACCGCTAGAAGAGGAAAGAGGAGTTGACAGGTCAAACCATTGTAACATCAGACTAGTTACCGTAATCGCCTGACTCTCTATAATATAGTAAAGAGGGAAAGTAAATTCAGATGTCTTATAGATTGGCACACCTTGATTTAAAGGACCCAAAAACCTAAGTGCGCATGGTTTTCCGTTCAAAGTTGAGGCACCCCCCCGATATGATTTAAACAGATACAGCCCCTCCGCTGGTGGAGATCCGATTCCTATGGTATTGTAATCCACTCCGGGAAGTTTATCATAAAAAATTAAAGACAATCCGGATTTCTTGGTAGTCAAACTTTCTACTTTCACAGGGTCAACTTGTAAGGTCGGAAACCCTCCTATCAAAGGATCGGCCCCAATGAATTCCTCGTTCCGCTCCTCAAACCAGGATTCCGTATGGGGAACCTCTTGGCAAGCCGGGCTCAAAGGTGGACAGTTGCTGCTATCTGCCCGTGGCACCCAGTGAGAAAAATAAACTTCTTTCACACCACAATAATTAAATCCCATAAAGAAACCCCACTTAGGATCCCTGCGGTATAAAGCTTCCAAATCTTTTATCGCTGGAAAAGGGTTTTGAACGTTAAAATTATTTAGTCCAACTAGCCACATCTTCCCACCCACCGACAGATATTTTGCCAATTGAGAATAGGTGGTTTCACTGGGAGTTTCAGGTCTATGATCCTGATTTATCAAAAGAATCAGTTTATATTGTGAGAGCAATGATTCTCGAGGAGGAATCCGGATAAAATCAGCATTAGAGATAGGGAAGCCGCTGGCTGCGAAAATCGTCTGATAGGAGTTTCTAACCTTTACTGAGTCAAGTACATAACCAAAAGGAGCTGGTCCGTATACAGAGACGTCCAAGGCCAAAACGTCTTTGTTAAAAGGGGGTCTGATGACCAAAAAGACGGCCGTGGCCGGTGTCGGATCTGGAATTAAGGCATCATCTCTAGACTGAACCCTGAAGAGATAATATCCGCTTTCTAGGGGACGAGGAAGAATGGCTGTTTTCCAAGTTACCCAACCAGTATCTGACAAGAGTTTATTGGGATCGGGGTCGGTACGACTTATTTGAAGAGTATCCGTAAATGGTCCATATAATTCCAAAAAATATTCAAAATCAGGTTGCGCTCGTGGGTAATCGGCCGAATCTGAACCGGACCAAGCAATAGTTATTCCTTTCCAAGTTGCCGTAGTCTCGGGTAAACTGTAGTGAACTTCCCTTTCATCGAATCCTTGTATCTTAGTATTAGGGGGATGGTTATTTCTGCTGAAAAGACGGTAGCGGGTCGAATCTGACTGAAGACCCAGATTGTCAACCGCTCTTAAAAAAATATATTGTTTGATAAAAACGGTGCTATCTGGGGAAGCAAATAGTTGAATCTCGCCGCTGGTCTGTCCTCTGCCTCTTTCGGTGATTAAAGTTATACCAGTAATTCTCTGTTCAGCTAACTTCTCTAAACTATCGGCCCACAAGGAACAGCTAGCCACCCAGTTAAAACCCCCAAACCCATGTAAAATGTTCTTAAAACCCTCCACGCTTAAACCCAAAGCCGCTATCTGGGAAGCAGTTGCGACCACGTACTGGTATTCAGCCACATATCCATCCACGTCTTTTCCGAACCAATAGACAGTAGGTTTGGAAGTAACTGTGGTGCTGTCGGGCGGAATATTGGCAAAAGCAATTTCCGGAGGAATATTATCCGGGCGGTTACCGGTTATTTTAGCACAATGATAAAAGAGCAAAGTCGAAAAAACCAAGACTGCTAAACTGACAAGTAAAAAATTCTTCTTCATAATCTTTATTCCTCCGTTACTTTAGAATGATAATAGTAGTGAGAATCGGTGAAAAGTAGACAAAACCCCAGAATCTTGAAAGGCGTAATCGATTTTGACTTCTTTGGCGATCAAATTTTTGACCTTTAGGCCGGCGCCTAAGGTAATCCCTCCCAAATAATCATCATGGGTAAACTGATTACCGGCTCTCAAGGCCACCGAGTTATTAAACCAGTATTCCACTCCGGCCCGGTATTTTTCCAAGTTATCGCTGGGGTGGCTTAATTCCACGGCGAAGACGGCTTTGTGCTGGTGGTTGTTGACAACATCAATGGAGCCGCCAAATTTAAAGTCAATAGGTAAAGGATAGCCTTCTTGCACGAACTTCATGTCTGGACCGAAATTTGAAATCATCATTCCAATGCGTAACCCTCTGTAACCTGTGTTGTAGATGGTACCCACATCCGCAGCCCAGCCGGTAGCACTGAAATCTTCGTTGACGGCTTTGGTTTCATTAAAGAGTCCGTCCCCGTAAAGCTCGGCAATATATTTACCGGTGAACCCCAAGCTCAGTCGGTCCGTCAGATTGCGGGCGTAGCTGACGGTTAAGGCGTAATCTTTGGGACTGAAAGTCTGTCCGCTGGAAAAATCCGGTGAAGGATAGGAGTAAGAAGTGACCTCAATATCTCCGGCGTCCAAAACGTATAATCCCAGTCCTATCACACCCCCTAATTTCGGGAAGGGCAGGACAAATGAGCCGAATTCGAAACGAATCTCGGCCGGATAGCTGATATGGGTAAACATGGCTTGTTTCCCCTGCACCCAGGTCAGACCGGCCGGATTATAGAAAATAGCGGAAGCGTCATCGGCTATCCCTAAAAAAGCTTCCCCCATTCCCACCGCCCGGGCTGATATTCCAATTTGCAAAAACTTTGCCCCGGCAGTGCCGGTCTTGGCTTGCCCCCAGGCCAGTTTTAGAGGCAAAACTAAAGCCATGAAACTGATCAAAATTATCTCAAATTTTTTCATAGATTTTCTCCTTTTTCAACTACTTGATAATAACCAGCTTTCCTATTTGTGTCTTTACACCCGGGGCTTCCACGGTGAATAGATAAATCCCGGAGACAACCGCCTGGCTGTTATTGGATAAAAGACACCAGGTATCATGTCCGTCGGTCAGGTTATCATCCGCAGCACAGTTATTGGTCCGAGGCTGCCCCTGTTTTATAGAAACCACTTCGTCTCCGGCTAAGGTAAAAATTTTAATGGTGTAATTTGGTGGCAGGTTTATAAAATGGATTTTCCTGCCAGCCGGAAAAGCAGGGTCGTCCCCGGAACCGGGGAAATTGATGTAGTTCTCGGTAATCTTATAAGGATTCGGGTACACCACTACTTTTTTATTCAGAGCGGCTGCCTGCTCTGGGGAGTCAATGGGATAGATTAATTCGGAGTTAGCCAGGGCACTGGTTTCCAAAGGAGAAAGATTGGTTAAGGGATTTCCAAAATCAAAAGTGGTAACCGCCAAGTAAACCGGTTGACTGGGAGCTAAGCCGGGAATGTCATATTCATAATCAAAATAGCGATCGTCGTTGGGTCCGATTTTTCCCGACAAAAGACTGTCCCTTCTGGCTTTTCCTAAAGCATCCAGAGTATCTTTATTCAAGGTCTTTAACCCTACCAAATCACGATTCCAATCCTGGATGTCAAAAAAGAGCGAATCTCCTCTTGCAATCTTCAAATTTGAGGATATCACTAAAGTTTCCAACTGAGTACCTTGATAAACATAAGGGTGCTTTTGAGTCCAACGGAAAATATCTTGATCACAGTTATCAAAATCTTTACAGAACGCCAGCGTTTCCAACGGACATCCCAAGCCTCCGCAGGGGTCATCTTGTTGAAATAAAGCTATTAAAGAGTCCAGAGTTAGCGAAGGCAGCTTATAGACCCATTTTTTTCTGCCCTTGTCCCAATAGTGCAGGCGATAGTCAATCCTGTCGTAGGAGTCTAAAAGAGAAAAATCTGTTATCAAACCGGTCCTGCTTAAGAAAACCCGGTACCCTTCAAAATCGGCTTCATTGGTAAAGGGGTCTAATCCTTCTTCGCTTGCTCGACCATTCCATTTTAGTTTAACTCTACCGGATACCGTTTCAAAAAAAATATCAGGCGAAGCCGGAGGTGGTGGTCCGGCAAAATCTGGCACACC
>JBIOYE010000049.1:0-3506 GCA_044870015.1 Candidatus Zixiibacteriota bacterium | reverse complement strand
CTTCCTTATAGACTTTGATAGCCGGCTTGGCCAAAGGCCGCATCTTAACGAACCACTGTTCCGATAGATACGGCTCAATTATGGTATCACAGCGATAACATTTACTGACCGGCACCTGATAGGGGGTAACTTTTTCCAGAAGTTTTCCCTGCTTCAATTGTTCCACTAGTTTTTTACGGGCTTCGAATCTATCCAGACCTTTATATTTTCCGGCATTTTCGTGCATGCTCCCGTCCGGATTTATCACTACCACTTTTTCCAGGTTATGCCTTTTGGAAATCTCAAAATCATTTTTGTCATGGGCTGGGGTGACTTTTACCACTCCGGTCCCGAATTCCGGGTCCACGTAATTATCTGCGACTATAGGCAGTTCTCTGCCTATCACCGGTAGAATGGCAATTTTTCCCACATACTTTTTATATCTTTTATCTTTGGGATTAACAGCCAAAGCCGTGTCACCCAACATGGTCTCCGGACGAGTGGTAGCAACGGTCAGATAATCTTTGCTTCCTTTGATGGGGTATTTTATATACCACAGGTTGCCGGAAATTTCCTCTCTTTCGGTTTCGTCGTCAGATAGAGAGGTCATATCGCGCGGACACCAGTTGATGATATATTTTCCTTTGTAGATTAATCCTTTATCGTATAATCTGATAAAAACTTCTAAGACCGCATTGGATAGCATTTCATCCAGGGTGAAGCGGGTGCGGGACCAGTCACAAGAGCAGCCGATTTTTTTCAGCTGATTTAAAATGTATTCCCCGTTTTTCTCCTTCCATTTCCAGACCAGTTGGATAAATTTTTCTCTCCCTAAATCTGATTTGGACTTCCCTTCGTTTCGAAGCTTTTTTTCAATTATGACCTGGGTAGCAATCCCGGCGTGGTCAGTCCCCGGCAGCCACATAGCTTCATATCCCTGCATTCTTTTCCAGCGGATTAAAATATCCTGCAGGGTATTATTTAAGGCATGCCCTAAGTGTAAGACATCCGTAATGTTAGGAGGAGGAATGACCACACTGAAGGGCTCTTTGGGTGAGTCGGCTTTGGCGTAAAAAATCCCGGATTTAAGCCACTGGTCGTACCATTTGGGCTCTACCGGTTTAGGGTTATATTGTTTGGGAATTTCTGCTTTCGGCATAATCTATTTTAGAAAATACTAAAAAATATTGAGGTTGTCAAGCAGCCCCATTTCTCCTACGATTTGGCGTTGGGCCATATTTATCTTATATTTTCGGAATGTCAGGTAGACCCGATAAATTCAAAGAGCTGGTAGACCTCTTAGCATATTTACGTTCTCCCAACGGCTGTCCCTGGGATAGAAAGCAGACCCATACCTCTATTTTGCCTAATTTGATTGAAGAAACCTATGAGGTAGTAGAGGCGATTCAGAAAAAAGATAACTCTAAGCTAAAAGAAGAGTTAGGAGACCTTTTGTTGCAGGTTTTATTTCATGCCCAGATGGAAGCGGAATGGTTACCCCTACGGGATCCCGTTGAGGGACACCATGGTCAACTAAATGCTGACCAAAAGAAGAAATTTGACATTTATGATGTTATTGAAAATTTAATCCTCAAGCTCAAGACCCGCCATCCCCATGTCTTTAAGAAGAAAGAAAGTTTAACCAGCAAACAGGTCTTACAGAATTGGGAAAAAATCAAGTTATCTCAGAAAAAAGAAAAATCGTCGGCACTATCAGGTTTACCCAAGCACCTTCCGGCTCTGGTCAAGGCCTATAGAATGCAGGAAAAAATCTCCCGTTTGGGGTTTGAATGGTCCAAAAAAGAGGAGATTCTGGCTAAAGTTGAGGGGGAATTGCAAGAATTAAAGCAAAGTTTAAAATCTAAAAATTCTAAGAAAACCGAGGAAGAATTGGGGGATTTATTTTTGATTTTGGTCACACTTTCCAGAAAGTTAAGAAAAGACCCGGAACTTGCTTTGAGAAGAGCCATAGATAAATTCGCCAACAGATTTTCCCGAATGGAAAAGGAGGTATCCAGAAGAGGAAAGAAAATTTCTGGTTTAAGCTTGTCAGAACTAGAAAGATTGTGGCAGAAAATTAAATAAAAGTAAAAAAGTTCTTCTCCTTAAAGGGGAGGGCAAAAGAGGTCGGTCATTTTTGATTACAATTTTGGCAATTACCGCGTAGGGGCGATTTATCTCGAATTTTTTTATGAGAGAAGTTTATCTTCGCCCGATTTTATTTTTAGGGTGGAGACAAGCTCCACCCCTACGCGATGTTGATATAATCAAAAAAATAACCCCAGCCAAAATCTGACCGGGGTTATTTTGTTACTGCTTATTTCTTCTACATCCTGTTAATCTCAATCAAGTGACCGGTTCCTTTACCTTTTCCAATCGCTGTAATCCTGGTCCCATCCACACCCTTGGAAACCAGATAATCCTTAACCGCGTCCGCTCTCTTCTGAGAGAGGACCAGATTAATCTGTTTTCCACCGGAAGGATCTGTGTAAACCGCCACTTCGATCTTGGCATCTTTGTAAGCCATCAAAGTCGCTGCAATCTCATCCAGGCGGGCTTTGGTGGCATCATCCAAGACCGTCTTACCCGGTTTGAACATCGGCGTTATGCTGGTCTTCATCTCTAAAGGTGCCACTGTCGGACAACCGCTGGCATCCACGGCCATTCCTGCAGCTGTGCCCGGACATTTGTCAACTCCGTCACAGACTCCGTCGCCGTCTGAATCCATGGCCACTCCGTCTTTATCCACGGTGCAACCTTTAGGAGTATTAGGCTGTTTATCCAGATGATCGGCCACTTTGTCACCGTCACTGTCCATGGGACAACCGTCTTTATCAACTTTAACACCGGCTGGTGTATTAGCACATTTATCTAAGCCGTCGTAAACACCATCAGCGTCAGCATCGGTGGGACAGCCATTGGCATCCACCTTAGCTCCTTTAGGTGTTTCCGGACATTTGTCTAAACCGTCACAAACTCCGTCACCGTCGGCATCCAAGGGACAGCCGTTGGCATCCACGATACATCCCAGAGGCGTGTCCATGCACTGGTCCAGTTTGTCCGCTACACCGTCTTTATCTGAATCTTTGGCTTTACCAGTATAGTATGTCAAACCGACAAAAAGCTCCACCAGCCCTTGGGGTAAATCCAGAGCATCCCTGTCATCCTTTTCGAAATCGGATATGAAATCGGAAAGATAGTGGAATTTTCCTCCGAGATTCAAAGACAGATTTTCAGCAGGAAACCATTCCACTCCTAGTCCACCAACCAGGGTAATCTGCTTATCTTTAAGCTCTAAAGTGTCGGGAGGTACGGTGGAGGGAAAAGTGATTGTATTTCCATCTTTATCGGTCACTTTCCAAATTAAAATTCCACCACCTCCGAAAACATAGGGAGTCATCTTCTTGTCCGGCATGAAGTGATAATATGCCATGGCTTCCACTAACCAGTTCTGCTGTTTGGCACCATCTTTTAGCCTAGAAAAAGTGAACCCCGCATCTCCTAATGTGTCTTCTGACTGCCCAGTA
>JBIOYE010000048.1:0-7722 GCA_044870015.1 Candidatus Zixiibacteriota bacterium | reverse complement strand
AATAAACATCCCTGTGAAAAATAATATCGTAATGATTGTTCTCGCCGGTCCAATTTCTCCATGGGAGATTACAACCTCACCTTCCTTATCCCAACTGGTGATACGTTTTTCTGTCAACTCATCCCATGCCATGATCATGGTAATAAGCATCAGCAGTGGAAAACCTAATGCAAGACCTTTCCACCAAACTGTAGCACTTCTGTCGAGTGCATCCGAATAAGTGAGTTTTTGGCCGGTTTTATCTCGTACTGTGACTTTCAAAAGCCATTTACCGGGGGTCATTCCCCACTCTGAGAGTAGATATGCTTCAAGGAAAACCAAGATAAATAGAGAGAACATATCTATTAAAATTCCACCTAAAAAAAACTTCGAAGTTTTTAACAATATCTTCTGAAGTGGAGGGAAAAAACCCAAGGAAGCACCTACGAAGAAGCTGCATAAGTATATATCGATGAAGCGTGCCCAGTAACGAACCCAAGGACGGACCTGTGGAACAGGTCTTTGTATTATATTTTCATTCATGAATGTTTACGGGTAGGTTCGGGCTTCCTGACCCAAATTTAAATCAAAAAGCCGGACATCTCTTTTTCAGACACCCGGCTTTTATCTCACAATCTTGCTTACTTACTCGCCTTCTTCTCCGCCTGCTTCGTATAAGTCCCTTCCATAGTCGTAAACCACCCCTCTCCCATATCCATCTCCATCTTCGAGGTGTGCTTAGTCGGAGAAACAATAATCGTAGTCCCTCTCTGCTTGAACGGCTGACCTCCCATATCTCCGGAAGATTCGCTCACATAAGTCTTGTCATCCACCCATCTCCCCTGCGATTCGCTCCCCCAACCCATAGAATCAAACCACCATTCCTGGTAAGTCTGCTTCATAGGGTCATAAGTCGTCAGCGACATCCCTTCAAACTCTGTTTTCTTTCCGTCCACTTCCCAGCCCCCTTTGTAACTTCCCATGATATACATCCCTCCCAGGGCTTTCTTGGTCACAATGGTGGATTTGGTTTTGGTGCCGGGCGGCATTCCCGGAAAGTTCAGAACCTCATCCCCGCTCCAGGTTCCCACAAAAACATCCAGCTTGGCTAACTCCGCAGTCGGCATAGGCAGCATCCCCATGGGCATGGCTTCCTGCTCTGATTTGGATTTGGTGGACTTATCGTCCGCCACTGCTACTACCAGAGCCGTTGCTAATAAGAACACCAACAGTATTGCTAGACTTTTTCGCATCCTTCCTCCTTTTAAGTTAAGATTTATAATTCGCTTATTTTAAAATTAAACCCTCTTAGAATAAAATTTATTTTAATCTGGTTGTCAACAAGCAAACCCCCTCAAAACCGATTTCAACTTCAAAATAAGCTATTGGAAGAAAATTTCAAGCACAAAAAACTAACTTCTCCACAGATACTGCAGCTTCACAAAAATCTGTCTATTGGTTTCCACAAACCTGCTGTGATTCGGTGCAGAGCCGTAATCCTGGATATCATGAGTGGAGCCGATGTAGAATATGGTGAAGGGGTTTAACTTGTAGCTTAAAAGCGGGTCCAAATCAAAACTCTTCTCGAAAGAATCATACTGCGTCACCAGACGGACGAAAAAGTTGCGGTTGAACTGATACACCGATTTATTCCGCAGGATATAGCCGGAAAATATTTTCCCCCCATTATTCGGTCTATTTAAGTCAGAATAATTGTAATTATTCTCAATCACTAACTGACTAACTGGCTTCAGGGTCATCCATAAACCGTAATTGTGCCCATCCCCCACGATATTCTCATTTACATCCCGGTTAATAAATTTCCCCAGCTCAAACCAAACTCCGCCGGTCAACTTTTTATAGGTGCTGGATGAGATTTCAACATAACCTCTTTGGACATTTCTGTGCCAGACCCCGGCAAACTTCTCATTGTTGACCCAGAAGAAGTTGCCGTAGAGGGAAATCTGCTTTTTGAATCCCACGTAAAGTTCCTGAGTCAGCCATTGGTCCCTTAAGCTGCCATCGGTATGCCTGTATTTAAGCCCTCCGTTAAACTGCGGGGTAATCTCCACGAAAAATTTGCTGTTGGGTCTCATAATGTATCCCTGCCAGAATTGCACTCTGCGGAAACTGTTTTCGCCCAAGAAGCCATTATCCCGTCTGGCTTCCGGGGGAGCATCGGCATAATGGAGGTTGAAATTCCAGTGCCGGGCATTGCGGTTTAATTCTACAAATCCTCCCACGGCGGAGAACTTTTCTCCGTCAAAAGTAGCGGTGTAATTTTTATCTCCAAAAAAGAGTGTGGTATCTTTAAAAAGTAAAGTGTCGTTTAATTCTTTGGTAGAATATCCCAAAATCTGTCCCAACAGGTTATAATTTCCCAAAAATCTTAGGTTAGCATCCAGACCGTACACCCGGTTATAAGAATCGTCTATCTCCCGGTCTGTGGCAATTAATCCTACATATGACTCCCCTTTCAGGTCTCTCTTAATTCGCAGGATATTGGAGACCGATTTCTTGTCCGTGGACAAAACCGCGCTGCGTTCTTCAAAAGGAACTATGAAAGGAGAATGCTCATCATATCCTATCATATAACCGATACTGAACTTTCCCATCTTGCCGGTGATTTTTCCAGCCAGAAGCGGGTCATTGATGGAGCGGGTGTAAACCACATCAATGGGGGTTCTGAAAATTTCATTTCCCTCCAAAAAGAAAGGTCTTTTTTCCGGGTAAAACAGGGCGAAGGTAGTGTTGACGTCTATCTGTCCGGCATCCGATTCTACCTGACTGAAATCCGGGTTCAGGCTGAAATCCAAAGTCAGATTGGAGGTGATTCCGTATTTGACACCTACTCCGGCATCCCCTTTGATCGTTTCATTTTTGAACTTGGAATTGGGGTCTTTGGGGTTGGTCAGATAGCCGGCCTGGGAACTGATGGCATAAGGCAGAATCTCTAAATTTTTTCCGGATTTTATTCCGCTGATTCCTTTCAGAAACCCGGCCTGGCTCAAAAGCGAGGGGTTATCTCTGGAGACCGGAGCCCAAAAATACTGCTGCCGGCTTTCTCTGGGTCGGGTGCGGATGAAATGAATTTTCCATTTTTGTTCTTCTGAATTGGGGAATCGCAGACTTTTGAAGGGAACCGCCATTTCCATAATCCATTTGTCGTGGTAGATTTTGGCTTGGGACTCCCAGATCATGTCAAAGCTTTCATCTTCATCATTAGGAGTCCAGATTAAATCACCCTGAATTCCGAAAGGATTGGCATACAGCTCGTAGGCCTGTTTGTCATCCGCGAAAGTATTCACCATTACCCCCACCCAGTCGTCTTGAAACATCCGGTCCCGGTCGGTCAGGGTGGCTCGCAGTTTGGACATATCCGAGTCATAGCAGATAAAAGCAAAATAAATCTTGCTCTCGTCATAGGTCATGAGGGCTTCGGTCTCTACCTGTGGTTTGCAATTATCACCGGGCTCGGTCTCGCAGAAATTTCCCACTCGGACGGCTTTCACCCAGCCGTCATCATCCACAGCTCCGTCGATTTTTATGCCGGAGTTTAATTTGGGGATAATGATTTCTAAATTTTTATTGGGCTGAAAATTTAATTTGCCGGAGTCGGGGGCGGGGTTCTCTTGGGCTAATCCGACCGCAAAAGTAAACCAGAACGATAATCCTATTTTCCTTAACATAAACTCCCTTTGACCTCCGGGTTTGTAATACTCCATTTACGAAAATATTGCCAAAGAGTTGAAATCTTTTTGTATTTACTGACCGGGATTTTCCCCTTTCTAACGCTTTAGACAACTATTCATAAAAAAGGTTTCAAGAAAATTTTAACTTTTTATTGATAAACTGAGGAAACCGACGAGCTGAGATAATTGAAATTCTTAACGGGCTAACAGTACTGTCACATTGTTACCTCTGGCGTTCGCCGCTACTATATCATTTTTACCGTCGCCATTTAAATCTCCCACAGTAATTCCGGTCGGGCCATTGCCAACTTTATAAGGAGAGCCGGGAGCATGTTTGAAATTTCCTTTGCCGTCCCCCACCATAACCGTGACATAATCAACTCCGGTATTGCACATTACTAAATCAGTCAAAGAGTCCTGGTTCATATCTGCAACTTCAGCTTTCCAACCTCTCTTTCCAATATCCAGAGGTGAACTTGGTGCCGTCCTAAAACCTCCTTTTCCATCCCCTAAAAGAAAGCTGATTTTGGTTATATCATCATGAGATGTAATTATATCCAGGTTGCCGTCTCCGTTTAAATCACCGCTGGTGGCGAAGTAAGGTCTGGTTTCAACCGAAAAAGGCGAGTGCGGTGCAGAAGAAAAATCTCCTTTTCCGTCTCCCAAAAGCACGCTGACATTATTACTGGAAACATTGGGGGTAATTATGTCTAAATTCCCATCTTCATTCACATCTCCCAAGACCAGAGGATAGGGACCTCTCCCAACCTTAAAAGGGGATGCGGGAGCCGGAGCAAAACCCCCTTTTCCGTTTCCCAGCATCACCGAAACACTGTGATGTCCGTAGTTACTGGTGGCAAAATCTAGGTTTCCGTCTTTATTTATGTCTCCGACAGCTAATCCATGATTATGCGGTCTGGTGCTATCCAGAACCGAGAAAGGTGAGCCGGGAGCGGAAGAAAAATTTCCCTGCCCGTTCCCCAAAAGAACGGTCACACCGTAACTGTCATGACAGGAAATCAGCACATCCGGTTTTTTATCATTATTCACATCACCTATGACCAGTATATGGGAGGTCGAATCTAAAAACATTGAATTTTGAACCGGAGTAAAATTTCCGGTTCCATCACCCAGCAAAACCGAGATATTCCGGCTGCCGGGATTGACCGTAACTATATCTAATTTGCTATCTCCATTTACATCTCCTAAGGTAATGTCATTCGGATTTTCACCCACTGCAAAGGGAGATTTGGGAGCCGGAACAAAAAGTGGTGGCTCTGATTTCAGATTACAGCTGTAAGCCAAAATTAAGAAGCCCAAAATAAAAAACGGCCTGGCGGAAAATAAATTCTTTGAAATCGGTTTAGTTTTCATATTAGGTTTGGACTTTCTCGGTCAACAATTTTTTCAAAACTGCCAGTTGCCCGGTGTGGTAAAGGTCATGCTGAAATACGGCGTACATGCCGTAGAGTTGAATTTGGGAAGGCACCGATTTGTCTGCGACCGCTTTCAGAAGTTTTTGCTGGCTCTGTTCCAGAGCTTTCAAGGTCGCACTCCAGGATTCGGAAGTCAAATCGTAGACCGGGGGCCATTCTTTATCCTTGACCACTTCAAACCCCTCCCCCAACTTCAGCCGTTCCACAATTATTTCCCGCCAGCTTATCATGTGCAAAACAATTTCCCAGATTGAGTGTCTTCCTGTAATCGGCTTGGCTTGGGCTTGTTCGGGAGTAAGTCCGCTCAAAAGCTCCTTGATGGAATACCCATGCCAGGGGTCACCGTCATACAGTTCCTTGATAAGATGCGAAACCCTGGCTATCTCGCTGGCAGCGGTTCCTTTCATGATTTCTAAATATCTTTGGTTTCTAATTCTATAAGTTATTTATTCTGAATCAACTTTTTCAAAACCCCTATTTGCCCGGCATGATACATTCCATGATTGATGGTCCCATAAAGAAGTGTATCAAGCCTAGCACCGGACCTCTGGATTTTTTCAGAAAGTCTGGCATCCTTGGTCTTTCCCAGAGACTGCAAAAGTTTTTTCTGATGGAAATCTAAAGTCGCTAGGGTCTTCTTCCAGCCCTTCTCACTTATATCTGCATTAGAGGGCCAATCTTTCTCTGACGTAACCTGCTGAACTTTTTCTCCCTTCACTCTTTTTTCAGCCACCTCGGTCCAGGTTGTAAGATGCAAAACCAGCTCCCAGATGGAATGCGACCCTTTCACCGGTTTTGCCAATGCTTTTTTAGCCGTGATTCCTTTCAACAAATCTTTAATCGCCGGGCCGTGCCAGGCCGGTCCGTAATATATTTCTTTCAACTGACTCCTTATCCTTTTAACTTCACTCATAAAATCTCCCTTTTAAAATAATTAGGTTTTATTCTAAGAAATTTTTAAAGAAATATAGCTTAAAACATATAGTAGTCAAAAAGAAATACTATAACTTACCCCAGGATGTTCGATTTGTACGAAAACCAAGGAGAGGGTATGTATTGTATAGCTGTAACCGAAAAGCAGATGTGAATGAACTCCGTCATAAATAAATGTAGAGAAAAAATTTTCCGGTAATTTTAGATTGACTCCTCCCAGAGCTAAAAATTTTTCATCGTACGTGCTGTAAGCTGTCCCCACATAAGGAGCAATCTGAAACCCGGTCCATTTTTCCAATTCTTTGCTCGCGGTTACATAAAAAGATTGTCCGGTTGGGGTGCCGATTCTATCGGAACTGGTGCCTAAAATTACAGCCGGACGCTTTTCAGTTTCTGTAAGAGCCACCCAATTAGCTATGGGATTTATTTTTTCCTCCTCGCTTAGAGGGTTTATCTCAATCCCCGCTGAAAGAGTCGGGAAAACCCTGTAGCTGAATGTGGCTCTATAACGGGCTCTTTTGATTAATTTATTGGAAAGAACTCGAACGCTGGCGGAAAACTTATATTTGCTGTCGGCAATCCCCCGGATTGCTCTCCCTTCCCCGGGTCAGAGTGGTCAGGAGGGGACTTCCGAGCCGAAAGCCAACGGCTCATGTTCATGATGATGCTCTTCTTCATCTTCTGCTTCACCGGATTCATGCTCTTTGAAATGCTCCGGAGTAAGTCCGGGTGGCAAAACTAATTCCTCTGGACTTGCCGAAGTTTTGTCCGACAACAACCATTCCAATCTTTCTCTTAAAACTTTTTCTTCTGCCTGACCGATTATTCTGAAACGGCTTTTACCTTCCTGATCCAAAATAATTGTACCTGGAAGTGAAGTCCCTAATTTAAAACCGGCTTGTTGGTCTCCGGTTGCTCCGACCCAGACCGGAAAATTAAGTTTATATTTTTGGGCAAAGTTTGCTACGCTTTTTTTCTCCCCCGGCTCATCTGTTGAAGCGGCAATAAACTGAACTCCCCGGCTTTGATATTCAGATTGTAATTTTACGAAAACCGGCATCTCTTTTCCACAGGGCTGACACCAGGTAGCCCAGAAATTCAAGACCACGATTTTGCCTTTATAATCGTGAAGCCAGTGAAGGTCTCCTTGCAGGTCTTTTAACTCCAAATCAGCGGCAATTGAGGGAAGAGCAATTAAAAAATTAAATAGAAAGAAGAGAAATATATAATTTTTCTTAATCGTCATAAAACTATGATACGAAAAAGAGCCAATAAATCCAAGAGCAAAAAAAACAAACCCCCTGCTTCAGCAGGGGGTCTTTTACACAATTATTTTTCAGAGATTAACTTTAGTTATTCTTAGCTTACAAATTAGCTTTCAAAAGCCGCACATCATCAATCCAGGCCGTTCCTTTGCCGTTGATTACCAGATTCAGCTTTACGTTATCCGGCTTTTCTCCCTTTTTAAGAAAGAACGGGATTTCCTGAATGGACCAGTTCATGGTTCCGGTCATGGTGTTCTGCAGACCTCGGGAGAAAAATTCCCCTCTGCCCGGGAAGTGGCAAAGCATCTCCAGATAGACTTCACCCTCCATCTTTTCGGTTCTGATTTTGGCTTGATAGATCAGGCGGCTGTTATCAATATCGATATTGCCGGTTTCAAATAATTTAATAACCATGGG
>JBIOYE010000047.1:0-6346 GCA_044870015.1 Candidatus Zixiibacteriota bacterium | reverse complement strand
GGTATAATCATCCAGCAAAATTATTTTGCTTTCCGGCTCGGCAATAACTATGGTATAGGGAAAAACTCCCCAGCCGGAAGATTTGAGATTTAGCTGATGAAAAAGCGGCAGAGATAGAGTCGCTCCTTTAGGAACATACAGCAACATCCCCTTATTCCAGAAGGCCTTGTTGAAAGCCGAAAATTTTCCGTCAGAAGGATTAATCAAATCCGAATATTTTGATAAAACTTGAGAGTGGTTTTTTATGGCAGAATCTAAGTCGGTAAAAATTATTTTGGATGACTTGAACTCCGCTGAACTGGAGGAAACCGTCTCCGAATCAGACTGTAAAAGTTGGGCTGAGAACTCTGTAGTTGGATGACCGCTTGTGGTGAGTGAAGCCGAACCATTAGTAGTAAATTTGGATGAATTTAAAAATTGAGTTAAATCGAAATTTGACTTCTCTAACGGAGAAAAATCAGTTCTTCTCCAGTCCTCTTCCTGCTTGCTGGGCCAGGCGAGAGATTGAAAGGTCGCAAACGCCTTTTTTCTCTTTTCTGTCACCCACTGCGGCTCATTTCTGGATTTGGAAAGCAGCTCTAATTTTTCTTTGGTAAAATTTTTTTCAAATTCAAACATTTTGATTTATTCCATCTGCGCAGGCTAAAGCCTGCGGCTACCATTTTCCCAGGCTGGGTAAAGCTGAGCAAACCGAACGAATCAAAATTTTTACCCTACCGAACCTTCCATCTCCAATTGTATCAGACGATTCAGCTCCACCGCATATTCCAGAGGCAGTTCTTTGGTGAACGGTTCAATGAACCCGTTCACAATCATCAGGGTGGCTTCCTGTTCAGATATTCCGCGTGAAGTCAGATAGAATAACTGCTCTTCACCCACTTTGGAAACCGTGGCTTCGTGACCCACGTTGACATTTTCCTCGTCAATCTCCATAGTCGGATAAGTATCGGAGCGGGACTCTTCATCCATCAAGAGAGCATCACATCTGACGTTGGATTTCACGCCGCTGGCGCCCTTGTAAACCTTGACCAGACCACGATAAGAAGTCCTACCGGAATCTTTGGAGATCGATTTGGAGACAATGGTGGAAGAAGTATCCGGCGCCACATGCACCATCTTAGCCCCGGCATCTTGATGCTGTCCTTTTCCGGCAAAAGCGATAGATAAAACTTCACCATAAGCCCCTTTGCCCACCATAAACACCGAAGGATATTTCATGGTCAACTTGCTGCCCAAATTTCCGTCCACCCAGCGAATGGTGGCATCTTCGTGGGCAATTCCACGCTTGGTCACTAAATTGTAAACATTTTTAGACCAGTTCTGAATGGTGGTGTATCGCAATTTAGAACCCTTGAGAGCAATCAGCTCCACCACTGCTGAATGCAATGAATCAGTGGAGTAAACCGGTGCCGTGCATCCCTCGATGTAGTGAACCGAAGAACCTTCGTCCGCGATAATCAGCGTCCTCTCGAACTGCCCCATATTCTCGGCGTTGATTCTGAAATAGGCTTGCAAAGGAATTTTGACATCCACCCCTTTGGGAACGTAGATAAACGAACCTCCGGACCAGACCGCCGAGTTTAAAGCTGAAAATTTATTATCACCAGCTGGAATTACAGTTGCAAAATATTTTTTGACAATCTCCGGATATTCTCGCAAGCCGGAATCCATATCCAAGAAAATTACTCCCTGGTCCTGCAAATCTTTGCGGATGCTGTGATAGACCACTTCCGATTCATATTGGGCCGATACTCCGCCCAGAAACTTTCTTTCCGCCTCCGGAATCCCTAATTTTTCATATGTTTTTTTGATATCTTCGGGAACGTCATCCCAGGTTCGTCCCTGATTTTCCATGGGTTTGATATAGTAAAAGATGTTGTCGAAATCAATCTCGGCTAAAATCGGACTCCCCCAGGTGGGCATCGGTTTTTTCAAAAAGATATCCAGCGCTTTCAAGCGGAAATTCCGCATCCACTCCGGCTCTTTTTTCATCCAGGAGATTTCTTCCACAACTTCACGGGTCAGGCCCCTTTTGGATTTAAAAACATGCTTTTCCGGGTCTTTGAACCCGTACTTATAATCTTTTCCTATATCTTCTACTTGAGTAAATTCTTTTTCTGCCATAATGTTTTACCTCTCTTTATGGTGAACTGGTTGAACCGCTACTCACCGATTGTACTTCTGAAGTTTTCTCCACAGTCCAATCATACCCCAGCTCTTCTAATTTCAAAGCTAATTTATCTCCACCGGACTGGACAATTTTTCCGTCAACTAAAACATGCACAAAATCCGGTTTGATATAATTCAGCATTCTCTGGTAGTGGGTAATCAAAAGGATTCCCAGATTGGGTCCGATTAGCTTATTGATTCCCTTGGCTACGGTTTTCAAAGCATCAATATCCAGACCGGAATCGGTCTCGTCTAAAATCGCCATCTCCGGCTCCAAAACCGCCATCTGCAAAATTTCGTGTCTTTTCTTTTCCCCGCCTGAAAAACCGTCGTTGATGTAGCGATTGGTAAACTTATCCGAAATTTCCAGAAACTGCATTTTATCTTTTAACAGTTTCAGAAAATCCTTGGCCGGAATTTCCTTTTCTCTGACAGATTTCAAAGCCGCCCGCAAAAAGTTCATCACCGTCACACCCGGAATAGCTGTCGGATACTGGAACGCCAGAAATAGACCTTTCTTGGCTCTCTCATTCGGTTTCAGGGCTAAAATATCTTCTCCTTTATACCAGATTTTGCCGGAAGTAACCTGATATTTGGGGTGTCCCATCAGGACATACGCCAGAGTAGATTTCCCGGAACCGTTAGGTCCCATCAGGGCATGCACTTCTCCTTTGTTTACGGTTAAGTTCAGCCCTTTCAAAATCTCTTTTCCGTCAACCGAAACATGTAAATTTTCTATCCTTAAAATTGGCTCTCTGTTCATCTCTTCCTTATCTGAAATTTTACTCTTTTCTAGTTTAGTATTTTAAATTTTGAACATCTATTATACGAATCCCGACAAAAAAGTCAACTATATCGTTAAAAAATATATGCTCATTTTTGCTCTAAATCCTGAACTACTACTTCCTCCTGCTTAAGCAATTCAGCCAAGGAGGTCGAATCAAAAAGCTTATACATCATCTGGGCCGCCTTTCTCCAGATAGGCCTGATACCGCAACCCTGCAGGTGCACACACCTTTCTAATTTTCCCGGATAATGCTGACATAAAGAATCATCCAGAACCGACCAACCCAGAGCCCGCATCACCTGACCGACAGTGATTTTCTCCGGGTTTCGCGCTAACCGATAACCACCTTTGACCCCCCGGACCGAGTCCACAATCTTATGTCTTCTCAATAGTATCAAGAGCTTGGTCACGTAATCCATGGATAGCCCCTCTTTAGCCGCTATTTCAACCGTAGTTTTAGACTCGGTCCCATTTTGGGCTAACTGTAAAACACAGCGTAAACCGTACTCTTCCTGTTTGGTTATCCTCATATCAGTATTATATATACGAAAACCCGACTAATTTGTTAGGTTTTCCTTATGCTAATCTAATTATCGGCAGATTATTTGTCAAGTAGAAAGTTAAAAAAATCTCCGGGGAGTCAAATCTCGCTTTTTTAGTGCTGAATCTCAATCCTCCACCAGACAACACTCTTTAACAACCTGCGGGTCAGGTCCGTTCCTAAAAAGATAGTTAACGAAATATATAATATCCGAAAAGGTAATACCACCATTTCCGTTAATGTCCAGCCGACACAAAGGTTGGGGATAGGGCGCTCCTTTAAATTTTATATTTATCATAGCTACCACATCCGCTAAAGAAATCTGCTCATCTCCGTTGACATCCGCCGGTCTGGCTAAACAAGTCCTTGGATATACCAGAGTTGAGGTGGTTAAAACACTGGTCTCCAAGGGAACAAGTCGGGTTATAGGGTCACCGAAGTCAAAAGCAGTAACTGCCAGATAAATTGGGTCGTTGGGATTAAGATTGCCAATCACATATTCATAGTCATAGTATCGCCCATCTTCCGGACCAATTTTCCCTGCTATGATACTGTCTTTGTAGGTCTTGATGGGTAATAAACCTCTGCTGAAATCCTGCCGGTCAAAGTAAACCGAGTCCCCTCTGGTTAAAGCAACGCTGGGAGCAATTCGCAGAGTTTCATTCTGGGTTCCCTGATAGATATAAGGGTGATATAAATTCCATCTGGCAACATCCCATTCGTCGCAACTAGCGGGGTCTGAACAAAAAGCCAAGGTCTCTAAAGGGCAGGGTCTTATTCCCTGGCAGGGGTCATCCTGCTGAAACAGAGCTATCAAAGAATCAGTGCTCAAGTCCGTGAGTTTGTAGGACCATTTCTTTCTACCTTTATCCCAGTAGAAGAGCTTGTAGTTGATTTTGTCGAAGGAATCCAGCAGAAAAAAATCGTTTGCCAGCCCGGTCCAACTGGCGAAAATCCGGTATCCTTCAAAATCTTCGCGGTTGGTGAACTGGTCGATATATTCTTCAGTTTTTTTGCCGTTCCATTTGATTTTTACTGTAGCGTAGGAGGTCTCAAAAGTTAACTTTGGAAAAGGTGGCGGCGGCGGTCCTTTAAAATCCGGCACTCCATCACCGCAGATGTAAAAGGTATCATCTCCAATTATCCTGTATTTTCCACCGTACCCATCTCCATCCGTATCAAACCCCGGATTGTCATAAACACATTGCGCCCAGTTGGAATTGGCGGCTAAGGAGGTGAAATCCAGTTTATTGTAGAAATTATACACGCTGGCACTGTCAAGGAAATTGGTACCTACCATATCAGTTGGCTTAACATGAAAATCTTCCCCAGCGACTAGAGCGACGGTCAAGGGTAAGGAGTCCTGCGGGTCTATGGAAAAAGGTCCAAAAGATAATAAATAGCGCGAGTCATATCCGTCTGCGATATCGGGCATAATACCTGGATTCGGGGGACGTATCCAGCCTTTGGAGGTCCAGTCCAAAGCTGAAAACATTTGGTCATAGTCAAATTCATTATTGCTCATAATGAAATATTTTGAGTGGTCTCCCTCGGGAGTTCCGAATTGACCATTGGGAGGAAACAAAAACGGTCTTCTGGCGAAGTTCTCCTGAGTCCAAGGCCCAAAATCCAGCACTGGATTCCCGTTGGATGTCCACCAATTAAAAGAGTGTTTTAAATCAGGGATAGGAGACCTAAGCACTCTTGTTCCGATAACACTTGTGGGACTTATGAAATCCTTAAAAACCGGAGGATTCCCTTCGGCTCCACTTAACGATAGCCCGTCATTATCCGCACCCCAGGCCAGGTTGACTGTATCTTCCAATCTTGGATCATAGGCAGAAGGAAGTGAAAGTTTGAAGCCAGCGATGTCGTCGGTATATCCACCCGGGTCTAAATTAGTATTTTGGATATCAAAATCAAGATAAAAACCAATATACATCTTGTTCAACTTTGTTGCGCCGATGTTCTTGATTAGAAAATCCACCAGCACAAAATCATTGGCATATTCATAGCTCCAACTGTAACTCTTTTGAGTTACCTCTAAGTAAAGCGGTGAAGGGGGATCAAGTGGCTCTATAGGTGAAAAAACTTTTGTTGTATCATAATAAACCGCCATGTAATCTAATTCAGAAATAGCTGAATCAGAATAAGGAATAAAACAGTTATCCTGCTGATAGCCATCAGGCCTGATAGTTCTGGCAACAATAGCCACTGTTGAGGTGGGAAAAAATTCGTAGTTCAATTGCCAGCCGTCCAGCCCTACAGAAACCAATGTATCTGTATCATTAACGACCGCCCCTACCCATAGAGCGCCCCAAAATAGATAATCAATGCCAGAGCCGGCTGGAAATTCCCAGGAAGGAGCAGGAAGCCCGGTACACGGGTCTCTAAAGCCTCGGCCAGAACTTCCAATTTGACCGAAGTTGGTAATTGAGAGCCACATATTCCCTACTTTGTGTACTCTTAGTTGAGTCAGGGGGTCGCCTACCTGTGTGGACTGATAAACTGATTTGGACTGGTCAGTCTTTAATTTCGCCTGACTTAAGCCAACTGTAAGGAGTAGGATACTAAGAGCTACTCCCCAGCTTAGTTTATAGCTATTACAGCATCTCATAAATCCCCCCGGATTTATATTAAGAGTCCCTTTTTACACCCCTCTAACTCCTCCCTGTTCAAAATATAATCAAAACTCTAAGAAAAGTCAATATGATAATTACTCTGGAAACAAACCGTGCTCAAACCCTTGATTTTAGGCTAAAAATCAGCCATTTGCCCAAATTTTGCATATTGACAAAAAGCGACTTTAAGCTATATTTATAACGAGCGGGGGACAAAAAAGCTCAGAG
>JBIOYE010000046.1:0-3114 GCA_044870015.1 Candidatus Zixiibacteriota bacterium | reverse complement strand
GCTTTACCAAAGATGGGCAGACTGATTTTTAAATCCGCTAATCTTAACATCTCCTCCGATAACCCCAAGGCTTCATTGCCTATTAAAAGACAGATCTTACCGGAAAAATCCTGCCAGTCAATCCGTTTTCCTGCCTGGGGTAAAGTAGCCACAATTTGGTAACCTGAATTTTTCAACTCCGGCATAACCTGAGCAAAGCTTAAATTATCAACCGGATTCAAATGAAAAATTGAGCCCATGGTGGTCCGCACCACTTTGGAGTTATACAGCTCCACGCTCCCCTGCGAAAGTAAAACTGTCCCGACTCCGGCGGCATCTGCAGTCCTGAGCATGGTTCCCAGATTCCCGGGGTCCTTGATATTATCCAAAGCCAAGATGGTATCAGACGATTTAGCCAACACATCTTTCAAAGAAAATCTTTTCTTTTGAACCAAAGCCACAATACCCTGCGGAGTTTCGGTCTCCGCCATTTTATTTATAGCTTTTTCCTGCACCAAGAGGGTCGGTATTTTTCCGGCCTGGGCTTGCTCGAGTATCTTTTTTCCCAAGTCCGAGTCTTGGAAACTTTGGGAATAATAAATCTGCTCTACTTTCCAGTCGGACAGCAACGCTTCCTGGCACAATCTGGCCCCCTCCAGCAAAAATTTATCCTTTAATTTGCGTCCTTTCTTGGTCTGCAGCTCCAAGAGCTGCTTCAAAAGATTTTTAGATATCATATTTAAACTTGATTTTGCACTGAAATCTATTAAAATGAGGGAAGAGAAGCAAACCAAATCTTAGCATGAGTTTTAGTAGCCACAAATTCAAGGCCGTTCTCCTTTATCTTATGCTGGCTAATTTTTTCCGGGTATGCGGAGTTTCCGCAGACAGTCCGGAAGAAAAAGTTTTCAGCTACCCGGCTGAAACCGTTGATTTAAGCAATTTAAAGTTTCCATTCAAGAACGAATCCAAAAGAAAAAAAATCGGCCTGGCCCTGTCCGGAGGAGGTGCCAGAGGTTTAGCGCAGATCGGAGTCTTGAAAATTCTGGAGAAAGAGAATATCCCCATCGATTACATAGCCGGCACCAGCATCGGAGGAATCGTAGGGGGTCTTTATGCGGCCGGGTTTAAAGCTCCAGAATTAGAAAAAATCGCCCTGGAGAATGACTGGACCGAACTCTTAAAAGATGCTCCTACCCGTTTATCCTTGCTTTTTTCCCAGAGAGAAGAAAGTCAGGGGATTCTGTTTCAGTTCCGCTTCGACGGTCTCAAACCCTATATTCCCCAGGCCTTGACCGGAGCCCAGAAATTCACCAATTTCCTCTCGCAACTGACCCTGGAAGCCAACTATAAAGCCCAGCTTGATTTTGACAATTTGAAAATACCCTTTCGCTCGGTTTGCACCGATTTAGTCACAGGTGAAAAAGTGGTTTTGGATTCCGGAGATTTGGCCTGGGCTATGCGGGCTACCATGGCGGCTCCATTGGCTATTACACCGGTGGAATGGGAGGGAAAATTTTTGGTGGATGGAGGTTTGGTGGACCCAATTCCGGTGGATGTTGTAAAAGAGATGGGTGCCGAAGTGGTTTTGGCTCTAAATTCCTGTACTCCTTTGTCCACCAAAGAACAGATTAGGACTCCTTTAGATATCGCTTCCCAATCTACCGCTATAATGTCTTTGGAACAGAAAGAAAAGAGTTTATCCCAGGCGGACCTGGTAATCTGCCCTGATCTGCAAGATTGTTCAGCCACCGATTTCAGTTCAGTAAAAACTTTAATTGACTTGGGGGAAAAAGCGGCTTTAGAGCTTTTGCCCCAAATTCGACAGATTTTACAGAGTAAACAGCAGGAAGTTTCCGGGATCCAAAAATATGCAGTATCAGAGATAAGTATTGCCGGAAATGATAGGCTGGACTTGGATTATATCAACAAACTGGTTTCCTTTTCCACCTCTGATTCTGTCTCAGAAGCTGAAATAAAAGATGATTTAGCTAATCTATATCACAGCGGGTATTTCCAGCAAGTGGAAGCCCGACTGCAAAAAAAAGGAGACGGCAATTTTACACTAACATATGTTTTAAAAGAAAATCCTGAACTGGAAACCATAGTTTTTGAAGGCAGATTAGTTAAAGAATCTATCCCCAACCCTAAGGGAAATCCGGCCCTGGGAATCTTAAATTATCAGAATTTGCAAAAAATATTGGAAAAGAAGCAAAGCGAGTATAAAAACAAAGGCTATAGTTTAATTAACTTCCGTCAAATCAGCTACGACCTCAACCACAAAACCTTAAACGTAGAAGTAGACGAAGGGATAATCAGCCGGATCAAATATGCCGGAAATCAGAACACCAAAAACTGGGTCTTAAACCGAAATTTCCCCCTGAAAGAAAACCAGCCCTTTAATTCGAAATTAGCCAGTCAAGGGTTGACCAATCTACATAATACCGGTCTTTTTGAGCAGACCAGCTTGAGCTTGCTTCCATCTTCTGAAGGTCCGGCCATTGAGCTTAAAGTCAAAGAGAAAAAATATAACCTGATCCGGGGAGGGGTTCATTACCAGGATGAATATCATAGCGAAGGTTTTCTTCAGCTGGGAAATTCCAATTTAGCCGGAACCGGGGATGAGCTGTTTTTGCACTTACAGTATGGAGACAGAAAGCAGATCTATAAGCTGAATTTAAAAGGAGACCGGATTTTCAAAACCTATCTGACTTACAAACTTTCCGCAGGCTATAAAAAAGAAGAGCGAAATTTAATTTTAAATCACAATAGAATCGGATTTTTGGAGGAGGAAAGATCTACCCTCAATTTTTCCTTCGGAGAAAATATCTTCAAACTAGGTAAAATCTCCTGGGAAGCCAAAGCCGAAAGAATAGTGGTTCGAAACAGCGTCACAGATTCCTCAGCAGCCAAAAATCTGCGCAGTTTAATCTTCAAATCGAATTTTGATAATTTGAACAAATACCCTTTCCCCACCCAGGGAAGTTATCATCAGATTAATCTGGAGCTGGCGGCCAAAGTTTTAAGGGGGGATTTTTCCCACAGCAAATTCTTCCTTTCCTCAGAAGCTTATCTCTCCATAACCGAACGACTTAACATACATCCCAAATTCAGCCTGGGTTTATCCGACCGGAA
>JBIOYE010000045.1:0-4718 GCA_044870015.1 Candidatus Zixiibacteriota bacterium | reverse complement strand
GTTCTTCTGTATTTAAAAGAGCAGGTGGATATAGCCAAATTAAAAGCCGACTTTAAAGCTGCCAAAGCCACCCGGGCCCAGAGTCATAAAATCGTTATCGAGGCCTTGAAGGAAAAAGCCAAAGTTTCACAGGCTGGCCTGCTAAATTACCTGCAGGCCCAAAAAGAAAAGGGGGAAGTGGCCGATTTCAGGGCCTTTTGGATATCTAACCTTATCTGGGTCAAAGCCACCAAATCAGAAATTAAGAAATTAGCTTCCCGCCGGGAAATAGAAGTAATTTATGCCCACCTCCCGGCTGAAATTATCCTTCCGGTCGAGGAAGGCTTCAGTCCCAAAGTGGCGGCCGGAGTGGAACCAGGGATCAAAGCCATAAAGGCTGACTCTGCCTGGGCGGCAGGATATAAGGGGACCGGAAGACTTTTGTGTAATATTGACACCGGAGTAAATGGGAATCATGTAGCCCTGAAAGACCGCTGGAGGGGAAATAACGGAGGGACTGTAGCGGAAAGCTGGTTTGACCCGGTCATCAAGGCCACCTTTCCGGCTGACAATGTCGGGGGAGTGGCCGGACATGGAACCGGGACCATGGGAATAATGTGTGCAGCTTCTCCCACCACCAATGACACGGTGGGAGTCGCCATAGAAGCCCAGTGGATAGCAGCTAGGGCCATTGACATAGGTGCCAGCTGGCCGGTGGAAATTGAAGCTTTTCAATGGGCTTCCGACCCGGATGGAAATCCCAATACCATAGCAGATGTTCCGGATGCGGTAAATAATTCCTGGGGGGTTCCTAAAGTTAATATCGGCTGTGCACCCTTGTATTGGGATGTGATTGATAACTTAGAAGCGGCTGGGGCAGTGGTTATTTTTGCGGCCGGCAATGAAGGTCCGGGGGCACAGACCCTGCGTAACCCGGCCAATCGCGCTACCACAGATTTTAACTGTTTTTCAGTAGGAGCCGTGGATGCCAGCAATGTCATAGCCAGCTTCAGCAGTCGGGGACCTTCGGATTGTGATGGTGTAAGCATTAAACCCGAAGTGGTCGCACCGGGGGTAAGTGTTCGGACTTGTAACAGATTTGGGGGCTATGGACTCCAGAGTGGTACTTCTTTTTCAGCTCCACATGTGGCTGGAGCAGTGGCTATCCTAAGGCAGGCCAACCCCAATGCCACAGTGGATGAAATCAAAAGAGCTTTAATGGTCAGTGCTACAGACCTGGGAACAGCAGGCCAGGATAACAATTATGGGTGGGGAATAATCAACGTCAAAAGAGCCATAGATTCTCTGCCAGCGTTGGCTGAACCCAGAATTTTTGCATTTTTCATAGACCTGCTAGATGGTGATGATAATATTCCAGATCCAGGGGATAACCTGTCCGCCATTATTACAGTAAAGAATACAGGTCTGGCTGCCACTAATGTTTACGGTCTTTTATCCAGTACCAGTAGCAAAGTCACGGTGACACAAGATTCAGCTTTTTATGGTAATATTCCCAAGGATGGACTTGCATTGAACTTCTCCCAACCCTTGGTATTTCAAGTCAGCTCTTCTGCTGTCCAGGGGGAAAGACTGACCTTTAATCTGCAGATAAACGGAGATGGCGGCTATCAAGAGAACTGGCCCCTGGCTTTTTATGTAACCTCCAAGCCAGCCCGAGGCCTGGTGGATGTAGATACCGGCAACGTGATTTTTACAGTTTCGAACATAGGTCAATACGGATTTCACAACAGTTCCATCACCCCCTTGGGTGGAAAAGGGTTTGTTTATCCCAAAGTGGGGGGCACCAGTGAACTTTTTGAAGCGGCCTTTTTGATTGGAACTGACGTTTCACATGTCTCCGACGGTGCCAGAGACTGGACCGGTCTTTTGCCGGACAGTGATTTTGCAGTGGCTCCGGAAGGTGATATAGTGGAGATTTCGCCCGGTCGGGAGGGAAGCCAGGAATCCAAATCGATTTTTAGCGATGAAAAAGCCGAGTCCCCTCTGGCTCTGAAAATTGTTCAGAGAACTTTTGCTTTTCCGGACACGGCCAATGATGATTTTGTCATTTTCGGATTTACAGTCTACAACCAGGATGTAAGCACTATCAATAATTTAAGATTGGGATTTTATACTGACTGGGATTTCTTCGTGTCCGGGTTTTTAGAAGATTTAACTGGACTAAACAGCAGCAAGGATATCGGATATATGTATAACGGTTCCGCCAACCTCAATTACCGGGGAATAGCAGTATTAGATACTAAAGGAGTTACCACATTTAAGGCCCTGGTCAACGACCCGGATGTTTATGATGGGATTACTGACACTGAAAAATATACCTGGATGTCGGAGGGGTTTATAGATACCACCATGCCCTCAGCCCAGGACGGCTCCATGATGATTGCCTCCGGTCCTTACAGTATTGCACCGGGTGATTCCATAACATCCATCATGGCTTTCGTAGCGGCCAATAATTTGACCAATCTCTTAGCTTATACTGACCGGGCAAAAGTAAAAGCCACAGAGCTGTTTGAATTTGCCTGCACTCACAGAGTCGGGGATGTTACCGGAGACGGAAAGGTGCTGTTGTCGGACATAATTGTTTTGATTAATTTTCTTTTCAAATCCGGGCCGGCTCCCAGTCCCTTCTGCCGGGGGGATTGTAATTTTGATAATGCTATTCTGTTATCGGATATTGTTTACATGGTGAATTTCATCTTTAAAAATGGGATTCCGCCGGTTCCCCATGACCAGTGTTGCGTGGGGACTTAAGCTGATTTGACAGAGAGATTAGATTGATAAAAAGCCCTAGTTTTTTTTAGGGCTTTTTTATTTGCTAAAATTTAAAATAAGCTATATTTTTTAACACACATAAAGCTTTTATGGAAACCAAAACTTACCGTCTGCCCATACCGGAAGGCGCCAACGTAATTTTAGGGCAGACCCATTTTATCAAAACCGCAGAAGATTTGTATGAAGCCCTGGTAAATTCAGTCCCCAATATCAAATTCGGTTTGGCATTTTGCGAGGCCTCCGGGCCCTGTTTGGTTCGCTCAGAAGGAAATGACCCGGAATTGAAAAAACAGGCCGAAAATTCCGCCCTGCAAATCGGTGCCGGACATACGTTTGTGATATACATAAAAAATGCCTTCCCTATCAATGTTTTGAAGGCAGTCAAAGACTGCCCGGAAGTTTGCTCCATATACTGTGCCACCGCCAATCCGGTCGAAGTCATTATCGGAGAAACCAAACAGGGCCGGGGGATTTTGGGAGTAGTGGACGGCTCTTTACCTAAGGGAGTCGAAACTGAAAAAGATGTTTCAAACAGAAAAGAGTTTTTGAGAAAAATCGGTTATAAGCTGGGTTAAAAATTTTTCTTGCTTTTGCAAAAAGAACTTTTAAATTATATTAACTTTCCCAAAAAGAGGGGTCAATTTGCTCAAACAAATTTCTATTTAAATAGTATAAAATAAAGAAAAAGGGGAAATTTTAAACTACCGTTGCTTATAAGTTAGCCAAGTCCCACTTGCCCCCCTACTTGGTTAGCTGCGGGCAATGGTAGTTTTTTTATATATTCCCAAATTCCACCTGGTGTATGGCTGGGTTATCTGAAACTGTTTCCCTTGACAAAGCTTGAATAAAGCTATAACATTTACAAGCTTGATGGCGGCGTAGCTCAGCGGTAGAGCAGAGGAATCATAATCCTTTGGTCAGGGGTTCAAATCCCTTCGCCGCTATATTATACCTTGGATTTAAAAAATCAGAGGGAAGATATGAAAACTTATAAAGTTCCATTAAGTTTCGGTTTGATAATTTTTTTGGCCTTAATGGCTTGCCAAACCAAAAAAGAACAAAAATACTATGGTATAGCGGTTGAGAATGGTGGAACAATTTCCGGTTTTGTTAAATTTGAAGGCACTCTACCAGAGCGAAAACCGGTTGAAGCTACCAAGGATAAAGAAGTTTGTGGAAAACATACTATTTTACCGGAAGACTTAATTGTTGCTGATAATGGCGGAATTCAAAATGTTGTAGTCTATATTAAAGACATAACTCATGGAAAACCCCTTATTCCACCAACCCCCAATCCCATTTTAGACCAAAATGGTTGCACCTTTAGACCCCATGTTTTGATTGTTCCGGCTGGCGCACAGGTAGATGTTCTCAATTCCGATGGGGTTTTGCACAATTTACATACTCATAGCATAGTAAACCAAGTTATTAATGAAGCCATGCCAGGTTCAGTCACCAAGATGACTAAATTTTTTGAAATGGCGGAGGAACCATTTAAAATGAGTTGTGATATTCATCCTTGGATGAGTGGTTGGATAGTGATTGCCAAACATCCCTATTATACCAAGACCGATGAGACGGGGAACTTTCAATTAACTGAAGTACCGGCAGGTAAGTATACTCTAGAATTCTGGCATGAAAAATTGGGTAAAATGACTCGAGAGGTTACGGTGGAAGCCGACCAAGAGACCAAATTAGAAGTAGTAATGACTGAAGCAAAAGCTCCATAAGATTTTCAACTTTAAGTTCATTAAGCTAATTCCACCCTTACTTAAAAGCTTAAAATTAATCAACCCTTAATTATTCCAGAATTCTATTCTTATTTCAACCATCAATGAATTAAGTGGCAACGTATCAACTCTAAATGGTTTTTTATTGTTTAAAACCTTAACCATTAACTTCAGGAGGATTTTATGAAGAAAGTTTTTTTAGCAGTATTGAGTTGC
>JBIOYE010000044.1:0-3713 GCA_044870015.1 Candidatus Zixiibacteriota bacterium | reverse complement strand
GAGGCAATATCTGTGCTGTCTCCGGTTCCGTTGTAGCGCTGAATCCATAGAAACTCTCCAGCGGGCGAATAGCAAATAGTGGTATAATCACCAAAAGGAGTATAGCAGTCGCTACATCCGGTGACATAAATATAACCGCTATCATCCACAGTTAAGGCATAAGCGAAGTCAGAGTTATTTTGGGAACCGTTGTATATTCTGGTCCATAAAGATTCTCCTTGAGGGTCATATTTTAAGGTGGCGTAATCTTCCACAGTTCCATTTCCATAACTACTTCCAGTAACATACACATTTCCTGCCGAATCAACAGATAAAAAGTTAGGCTGGTCCCAATAATTCCCGCTACCGTTAAACCGTTTGACCCATAAGGTATCACCGTGATTGTTATATTTGATGGTAACATAGTCAAAAGAAGTTCCGCTACCAGTACTAATACCAGTCAAGTAGACGTTTCCATTTTGGTCTGTCTTTAAATAGTAGGCTGCATCATCTCCGTTGGCAGTTCCGTTGTAACGCTTTGACCATAAAGTATTCCCGTTTGAGTCATATTTTATAGTGGCATAATCATAAGATGAGCCATTGCCGATGCTTTCACCGCTTACATAAACATTGCCGCTGTCGTCAACTGCTAAAGCATAAGCACGGTCTTCTCCAGTAACTGGTCCATCATAGTATCTTATCCAGATAATTTCTCCATTTGGATTATACTTGATGGTGGCGTAGTCGGAAGAAGTTCCCCTCCAGCTTTCGCCCGTAACATACACATTCCCATTCCTATCAACGGCTAAGGCATTGGCTCGGTCCAAAGCATTTCCGGTTCCGTTGTAACGTCGGACCCATAATGTGTCTCCAGCAGGGCCATACTTGATGGTAGCGTAATCAAAAAAAGTTCCACCCCCATAGCTTCGACCAGCGATGTAAACATTTCCAGCGGTGTCTACTTTTATAGCGAAAGGTTCGTCTAGGTTATTCCCGGTTCCATTATAGCGTCTGACCCAGATTGTATCTCCGTTAGGAGAGTATTTGATAGTGCTATAATCAAAAGAAGTTCCCGAACCAATACTTCGCCCGGTAACGTATATATTACCATTGTTATCAATAGCTAAAGCACGCACCCGGTCTTCAGCATTTCCTGGTCCATTGTAGCGCCTAACCCAGACCGTATCCACCTGGGCTAAAGCAGGTAATGATATAAAAAGTATAAATAATATCAAAAGGTATTTTTTGATCAACATAGGTCATCTCTTTAAACTTTATTCGGCAGGGCAGAATCTATTATTTAAAAATAAATTTATAATTTGATTGGCCTCTTTTTAACAGTTTCAGATTATTGGACACCTTCTAATCTACGTATTATTATCAAGATTTCCGCATCTTTTGGTTTAAAGTGAAAATTATCGTTTTCGCTAGAGAGTAAGCTCAATTAAATTAATCTTGCTTTTTCCCGTAATTATTTTTAATTGAATTGATATGCAAAAAAATAAGAAACCATTGGTCTTTGTAGCCATGTCCGGTGGAGTAGACAGCTCTGTGGCAGCTTGTCTGCTCAAAGAACAAGGTTACGAAGTTGTGGGGGTAACTCTGAAACTTTGGGAATATGATGAGGTGGGAGGAAATATTTTCAGAGAGTCGGTTTGCTGTTCCGTCGAAACCATAAATGATGCCCGGAATGTCTGCAACCAGATTGGCGCCAAGCACTGGGTCTTTGACTTCAAAGAAGAGTTCAAGCAGAATGTAATCTCCAATTTTGTGGAAGAATATAAATCCGGCCGAACTCCCTTTCCTTGTATAATCTGCAACCGCAAAGTGAAATGGGAAATTTTAGGGGAGAAAGTTTTCCCATTAGGGGCTGAATTTTTGGCTACCGGACATTATGCCCGGATAAAATTTGATGAAAAAACCGGGAGATACCAAATTTTAAAAGCCAAAGATTCAACTCGTGACCAGTCTTATGTTTTATGGAGTTTATCGCAAAAGGATTTGTCGAAGACCTTGTTTCCTTTAGGTGAATTGACCAAAACACAAGTGCGTGACTTGGCAAAAAAATACAATTTGAAAACGGCCAATAAACCGGACAGCCAGGAGCTGTGTTTTGTACCGGACAACGATTATGAAAGATTTTTCAAAGAGTGGGAGAATGGAAATTCAGTCAAGCCGGGTCCGATTTACAATCTGAGGAAAGAAAAGGTGGGAGAGCATCAGGGGATTCCTTTTTACACTATCGGGCAGAGGAAAGGATTTGGGAAAGGGTTTGGAAAGCCGATGTACGTGGCTAAAATAGAACCGAAAGAAAATGCCATCTATATCGCTGAAGATAATGCTTTATGGAAAAAGATGTTCACCGTCAACAAAATTAATTGGATTTCTATATCAAGACCTGATAAATCCTTAAGGTGTCAGGCAAAAATCAGAAATCAGCACCTACCAGCTTCATCAACTCTTACGGTGAGGGATGAAAATAAAATTAAAATAGAATTCGATAAACCGGAAAGAGCTATTACTCCGGGACAATCTGCAGTTTTCTATGATGGTGAAATTTTGCTGGGTGGCGGGATTATCGAGAAGGTGGAAGAGCAGATTTTTGACATAGATTGATTTAAAAATCAAGCTTTCAACTGACGACAAATAACTTATATGAATCTTGGTCCAAAAAAATTTCTCAAGGTCATCGGCATAATTTTTGGAATAATAATTGTACTGCTCATCGCCGCTACGGTTGTTGCCAAAATCGTTTTTACCAAGGAAAAGATTTTGGCTTATGCCCTGCCCAAGATTGAGAAGGCCCTGAATCGTAAAGTTACGGTAGAGGATGCTTCGATTTCTATTCTGGGAGGGATTGGAGTAGAAATAAAGGGAGTTGCCATTGAAAATCTGCCCGGATTCAAAGAAAAAAATCTTCTGACTCTGGACGAATTTTCAGTGGGGGTGAAATTCTGGCCTCTTTTGAGAAAAAGGATTGAACTAAAAAAACTGACCTTGGTCAAGCCCACCATAAACTTGGAGAAAAAAACCGCTGAATTGACCAATTACGGTGATTTACTGGCTACAACCGGTGGGCCCATATTACTCCCGGCGGCTTTTGATAAATTTGAACTCAAGGAAGGGAAAATTGTTTATCTAAATTCACCTCAACAGAGCCGGATTATAATTCATGATCTATCGCAAGAAAGCAGATTAAATTCCAATCCCGCGCTAAAGGAATTTTCAGCTATGGGTGAAGCAAAAGTCAAAGGCTTGGAAATTTTCTCTCCTAAATTGTCAAAAAATTACGCAATCCCTTTAGCTTTGGAATATAACCTGACTTATAATCTGAATGCCGATTCCTTAAACCTGAATAAAGTAATTCTCACCTGGAACAAAAACAAAACCAAACTGCAGGGAAAGGTTACCCAGCTAACCAAACAGCCGCAGATGGTTTTAAAAATCAACTCCGATGAAATCGAAGTGGAGAACCTTTTGGGCCTGGTTCCTCCCAATTTGTTGAAGCAGGATATAAAAAGTTCAGGTCGGTTGACTTTGAATGCCGCGGGAAAATGGGATCTTAAGACCGGATTTTATCCGACCCAGTTAAATGGGAAATTGACGGGAAAGGATTTGAAAATTCAGTCTGCCAAGACCAAATCGGCCGTCACGATTCCGGTTCTGGAGAGTAATTTTACCGGCAACAGTTTAACTTTATCCACTTCCCAAGCCCAGTTTGGCAATAACCCGCT
>JBIOYE010000043.1:0-3909 GCA_044870015.1 Candidatus Zixiibacteriota bacterium | reverse complement strand
GAAAGGATTTGAAAATTCAGTCTGCCAAGACCAAATCGGCCGTCACGATTCCGGTTCTGGAGAGTAATTTTACCGGCAACAGTTTAACTTTATCCACTTCCCAAGCCCAGTTTGGCAATAACCCGCTTCAGCTTAAAGCAGTTGTGTCAAACCTAAGAGCACCGGAGCTTTCAGCAGAATTTAGCAGTAAAGTAAATTTAACTATCGTTCCCGAATTTATAACCTTGCCGGAAGGGACAACTCTGGCAGGAAATTTAGATATCAAGGGAAAAGTTTTTGGAAAAATCAAAAGCTTCAATAATCTGAATTTTTCAGGGGATTTGAATTTACAGGATATTAAAATTTCCTCTCCCAACTTGAGTAAACCATTGGAAAAATTGAACGGAAATTTGAAAATTGCGGACGGAAATTTGAATGTTAATCGTCTGTCAGCTACTAGTGGAAAATCATCCTTTGTTTTTAACGGAGAATGCAAAAAATTAGTTCCCTATATCCTGAATAAAAATAAAACCACCGCCAAACCACTATTCACTTTCAGTCTGACTTCCGGCTATTTGGATTTAGATGAGATGTTTCCTCCCAAATCTTCAACCACCCAGCCATCCAAATCCACTTCGGCGAATAAACCCTCTATGTATCTGGCGCTTGGTATGGCTACCAACTTGCAAGGGAAAGTTTCGGCTGACTCCGTTCTTTTTAGAAAAATTAAAACAAAACCTTTCGAAGCCGAAGTCTCCTTAATCGAAGGGATGCTTAAAATCAAAACCGACAGTGTGGGAGTTTTCCGAGGACTCATTGAGGGCTTAGCCATCGCAGATTTGAAGAATCCAGAAGATATAAAGTTTGACATCAAAGTCAAAGCCACCAATATCGAAGTCAATGACTTCCTTTCTCGTTTCACAAAAATCGATAACCGCCTGTTCGGAAAATTCAATATGGATGCTAATTTTACCAGCCAGGGACTTACTGAAGAAGAAATTTTGAAATCACTGACTGCTTCCGGCACCGGAGTCTTAGCAGAAGGGAAACTAGTCAATTTTGAGTTCTTCAATAAGTTGGGTAGTTTCTTAAAGCTGGACAATTACCAGGAAGAGCCGATCAAGATGCTAAAAAATTCCTTCAAAATAGTTAACTCGAGGGTTTTTTTTGAAAATTTTGATGCCACCAGTAAGACCGGTGACTGGAAGTTGGCCGGCTCCGTTGGCTTGGACCAATCCTTAGATTACCTGCTAAATATCAAATTCTCTCCCGAAGTTTCCAAAAAATTGGAAGCCGAATTTACCAAACAGTTTGGAAATTTAGGCAATATGGCTCAATATTTCAAAGATGAGCAGGGAAGAATCGATTTGCCGATAAAAATCGGAGGCACTGCCAAAGACCCCAAGTTTATGATAGATACCTCGGTGGCTCAGAAGAAATTCCAGGATTCTTTAAAAAATCAACTCCAAGAAAAAAAAGATGATACCAAGAAAAAAGTGGAAGATTTTTTTAAAGGGGCTTTGAAAAAGAAACCGTAGTATTATTTCAGTTCCATGCTTAATTCTAAATTATTTCTCACATTACTCTTATTTCTGCTTCTGTTCTCAATTTCCATTGGTCAAGAACAAGATTTAATAGCCACCCCACATTTCCAAATCTTCTCGCAGGACAAAAGTTTCGGTAAAAAGGTTGGAGTGATTTTAGAAAAAAGCTACGCCAATTTTGTAAACTTTTTCGGAGATAGTCTCAAAACTAAAGTTCAGGTTCAGGTAGCCGAGTCCAAGGAGAAATTCAAAGCCCTGGTAGGAGAAAGAATACCTGAATGGACCTTGGCTGTGGCATTGCCCCAGAGGAATACCATCGTCATAAAATCCTCAAGCTGGCATAAATCCGGAAAATCCATAAACGAAGTTTTACAGCATGAGCTGGCGCATATTTTCCTAGTCGATTACATAGATGAACAATATCTGCCCCTCTGGATAAATGAGGGTTTTGCAGTCTGGCAGTCGGAAAAATGGGGCTGGGATGACAGAATTCTTCTGGCGAGGGCGGTTTTGACTGGTTCGCTTCTGTCTTTATCAAAAATAGATTCTCTCAACCATTTTTCAGAAAGCAAAGCGCATTTGGGATATGCCCAAAGTTTTCTGGGAATAAATTATATAAATTCTGAATATGGCTCAGAAAATTTTAAAAAATTGCTGTCGCTTATAAAGAACGGGGAGAATCTGAATTCGGCTTTGTTGAAAACTACCGGTTCTGATTATGCTGATTTCGAAGCCGAATATTTAACGTACATAAAGAAAAAATACAACTGGATGACTCTGATACTGGGTGATTTTCCGTTTTGGACTGTGCTTGCTATAATCTTCATCGGGCTGTATCTTTATAAGAAAAGAAGAAGCAAGAAGATTCTCCAAAAATGGGAAAAAGAAGATCTGGGGCTGGCTCCCAAAGATTTCGACATCTCTTAGAATACTGGCTGCTACTCTCCGTTGGTGGATTCCTGCGCTTGCTTCCCTATCGAGCCAATCTTAAAATAGCCGATTTTTTGGGAAAAGTTGGTTTCAATCTGCTTCGAATCAGAAGAAAAGTCACCCTGGATAATTTGAAAATGGTTTTCGGAAATCAGAAGACTGAAAATGAAATTGGAAAAATCGCCCGGCAGTCTTATTGTCACATGGCCAGAGGCTTTATAGAGCATCTGATTTTTCCGTCCTTGAGCAAAGAAAAAATTTTAGCCAACCTGGAGTTTAAAAATTTACATTATTTGGATGAAGTAATAAAACATGGCAAAGGTGCAATTTTAGTCAGCTCTCATTTCGGAAGCTGGCAGATCGGAGGGACTTCGGTCAGATTAGCCGGCTACCCCATGAATTTCTTGGTTCAGAAACAAAATAATCATCTGGTAGAAGATTTAGTTTACGGCTATGTGGAAGATAAAGGGGTAAAAGTGTTATACAAAAGTGTCTCGGCCGGTAAAATTCTGGAATTACTGAACTCTAATCAGATTGTTGCGATGTTGCCGGATCAGGATGCCGGCAAAAGCGGAGTGATTGTGAATTTTATGGGGCAACCGGCTTCTACCCATAAAGGCCCGGCGTTTTTTTCTTTGAAAACCGGGGCGCCCATAATCATTGCCTTAACTCTTAATAAACAAAACGGTAAACACGCTGTGGTGATTGAAAAACCGATTTATCCCCATGCGACCGGCGATAGAGATAAAGATATAAAACATTTGACGCAGATTTATACCAGCAAAATAGAAGAATATATCCGAAAATATCCGGATCACTGGTTTTGGCAGCACCGCAGATGGAAATCTACTTTGAACATCTATTAAAATGCCACAGAAGATTCTGCTAGTACAGACTGCCTTTATCGGAGATGTAGTTTTGACTACTCCTTTAATCAAGGCAGTCAAGAAAAAATTTCCGGATTCAAAATTATCGGTTTTGCTTATTCCCGAAACGGAAGAATTACTAAAAAATAATCCTTATGTCGATGAAGTAATTGTCTACGACAAAAGGGGTAAAGAGAAAAGTTTGCACTCCTTTTTTCAGCTGGTGAACAGAATCAGGCAAAGCAAGTTTGATTTGGCTCTGGTTCTGCACCGCTCCTACCGCAGTAGTTTTCTGGTGTTTTTATCCAAGATTCCCGAAAGAGTCGGATTTGACAAAAACCAGGCCAGCTTTTTTTTGACCAAAAAAGTTACTTATCAAAACAATTGGCATGAGATTGACCGTAATCTTTCTCTAATCGAGTCAAACGGAATTCAAATTCAAGAGAAATTACCGGAGCTGTTCCCCGATAAAAATAATTTTGCCACAGCGGAAAGCTTTTTATCAGAAAATAAAATAGGTGCAAATGATAAAATCGTTGCAATTGCACCAGGTTCGACCTGGGCTACCAAAAGATGGCTGCCGGAAGGGT
>JBIOYE010000042.1:0-3099 GCA_044870015.1 Candidatus Zixiibacteriota bacterium | reverse complement strand
TCTCTGTTTCCGGTCTGGGAATCAAAACATTTTTATTTACTTTTAATTTTAAACCATAAAATTCGGTTTCACCTAAGATGTATTGTAGCGGCCTACCTTTGACTCGTTCTTGAATCAGTTTTTTATATTGCTGCTCTTGCTTTCTGGTTAAAAACTGGTTGCCATTGAGATAGAATTCAAGTTTAGGTTTTTTTATGACATGGCTCAACAAGAGTTCGGCATTTACTCCCGACGAACTGATTTTATGTTTTTTGAAAATCTGTTTGGCTTGCTGGAGGGACTGCAGATAGGTTTTGGGCATCAGTTTTTTACTAATTTCTGCAGATATTTTTTTACTTTCTCCAAAGCTTTAGCTCGGTGGCTGATTTGATTTTTTTGCTTCGATGAAAGCTGGGCAAAAGTTTTTTTCAGCTTGGGAATATAAAATACCGGGTCATATCCGAAACCGGATTTTCCTTTTCTTTCTGTGGCGATATAACCAGAGATTTTCCCTTCCAATAGTTTTACTTTCTTTTTATCTAACTTTAAAGCCATTACACATCTGAATTTTGCTTTTCTTTGCTGGAGCGGCACATCTCTCAGAAGTTTTAACAATTTCAGATTATTGTCTAGATATGTGGCTTTTACTCCGGCAAAGCGGGAAGACCTGACTCCCGGTTTTCCATTCAGATATTCTACTTCCAAGCCGGAATCATCAGCCAGCGAGGAAAGTTTGGTCAATCTGTAAACCTGCTCTGCTTTCTGAAGTGCATTTTCTTCTAAGGTTTTGCCGGTCTCTTTGAGCTTGGAATTTAGTTTAAAATTATCTAATGTGAGTATCTGAATTTTCAAACCCGATAGGAAATGTTTGATTTCTTTGACATTGTCTTTATTCTGGGTGGCTAAAACTAATTTCATCAATTTATAGTCAATAATACTCAAGAATAGTAGTATTATTGATTATTCTTGAGTATGGTGAGCGCAGTCGAACCATACTTGTTGATATCAATCTTCTCAACTGAATTTATGTCTTGCTGGATAAATCTTCGGGCTAACTTGCTGAATTTTTCCGGTTGATCACTCACGTAAAATTTAGAATTGGGTTTGTGGTTGTTATTCAAAAGATTTCCTTTTTCCAAAACTTTCTTGGTCTCCAGAGCAATGGCTTCGGCTGAATCAACCAGTTTGACTTTATTTTTCACCACTTTCTGAATCACATTTTTCAGAAGCGGATAATGGGTGCATCCCAAAATAATGGTATCCACTCTGGCTTTTATCAACGGTTTCAGATAATCCTGTGCTATCAGGTAAGTGGCACTTTTGTTGATATATCCTTCTTCAGCCAGAGAGACAAATAAAGGACAGGGATATGAAAAAACTTTTACAGAGGGGTCAATTTGTGTGAGCGCTTCCGCATAAGAATTGGAAGCAATGGTTCCTTCGGTTCCGATTACACCGATTCTTTTGTTCTTTGTGGTTGCCAGCGCTTTCTTCACCCCCGGCTCAATTACTCCTAAAATCGGCAGAGGGTAATTCTGCTTCAAAAAGCTCAAGGCCTGGGCCGAAGCGGTATTGCAAGCCACCACGATAATTTTGACATCTTGTTCTAACAAAAATTTTGCGGCCTGCTCGGAAAATCCCCGAATTACCTCTTTAGACCTGGTTCCATAAGGAAATCTGCCGGTATCACCGAAGTAAACCACTTCCTCAAATGGAAGCTTTCTGAAAATCTCTTTGACCACCGTCAATCCTCCCACACCGGAATCAAAAACCCCGATTTTCTGGGCAGATGAATTCATTTGGCTAAGGCCTCATATTTCTCTTTGAAGTTTAAAACACTATTCAAAACCCCTTCCGCAATTTTTTGTTTGAAAGATGAGGATTTCAAAAGTTTCTCTTCGCTTTTATTGGAGATGAAAGCCGTCTCCACCAGAACCGCCGGCATATAGGCCTTGTTCAGCACAAAAAATCCGGCCTGGTCCACTCCCCGGTTGGCAATGGGGAGTTTTCTCCCCATATTCTCCTGAATCATATAAGCCAGGTCGCTGGATTCTTTTAAAAACTGATTTTGCACCAAATCCAAGAGAATAAAATCCAGATCCGACAGCTCTTCCGGATTTTCCTGCTCAAATCGCAAGGAGGAGTTTTCCAGGGCGGCCACGGCCCGGGCTTCGTCATTTTTGGCCTGAGCCAGAAAGTAAGTCTCGGACCCGGAGATGTTCCGTTTGCGGGAAGAATTAGCATGAATGGAAATGAATAAATCAGCTCCGTTGCTGTTGGCTATCTGGGTCCGGTCGGCCAGAGGAATGAAGGTGTCGTCTTTGCGGGTCAAAATTACTTTGAAACCTTCTTTGACCAGAAGTTTCTCCACTCTCAAGGCAATATCCAGAGTCACATCTTTTTCAGCCAGACCCGTGGGACCGACGGCTCCGTAATCCTGGCCCCCGTGTCCGGCGTCGATTACAATCACATCCACCAAATTGTCAAAATTTTTGGGTGAATTTTTAGGATTACCGTTGGAGTTGGAATTGTGGTTGGAGGTGCTGATGGAGATTTGTAATCTCAAAGGGTCGGTCAAAACTTCATCCCGGTAGTTTACAAAGGATTTGCTTAATCGGAAGGAAAGCTGGGTTGAGATTTCCAGCGGATAAAATTTGATTTCCGTCACCGGAGAGTTTTTCTGAATCGGGAAATCCGCCTCATTTACTTTGGCAGAAAAAAAATTGATATTAATCCAGCGGTTTTCGGAAGTGTAAATTTCGTACTGCAAATTCTCGGTCAAAAAAATCTCCAGAACCACTCCGTTGGATTTTTCTGAGGCCTGGTAACCTAAAAGGTTTAACTCCTTTTTTTCAAACCTTAAGCTCATCTGTCCTTCATCCCAGAAAACTTTTTGGATGCAGATTAACTCCAGCACCGGAACCAGAGTGACCAGCGCCACATAAAAATCCCCGTTTTTGAGCTGAACCGGATAAGTCAAATTATAAGGGGTCTGGTCGATTTCGATAAAAGGGGAGAATAAGGAGAGCTTGGCGGAGTGGTTTTCTATTTTTACCACGGCTTTTTTGGTGAGGGGGTTGAAATAAATTTCGGAGCCGAAAATTTTGGCTAAATCGGAGG
>JBIOYE010000041.1:0-14304 GCA_044870015.1 Candidatus Zixiibacteriota bacterium | reverse complement strand
TGGGAATTTTACTAATGATACTGGTCCCTTTTTTCAGAGTTCTGGCAATCGGGGTTTCATTTGTAATTGAAAAGGATAAAAAATACAGCTTGATTTCTTTAGTGGTGCTGGTATTTTTAATTTTGGGTATTTTTCTGGCAATTTTTCAAGTTTGAATTATGGTTACTCCAAGGCCGGGCTCCAATGCCACCTTCTGTCTCAAATGCTCTGTTGAGTGTATGAAATGGTACACTCTGGAGATATAAGTAATTCGTAACCGCTTGTCTTTCTTACAGTTTTTTTAGGCAAGGATTTTGCTTATCAAAACGGGTATGATGAACAGTTGGTATAGTTTAGAGAAGCTCCCTTCTGAATACAAAACAATTTTACAACACTGGACGTATAAAATTCTGAGACACTTGTGTTGAACCAATTACTGTTGCCGAAAATCAAGCTTATTGAAGTTCACATGGCATCCGCCCACTTTCCAATTGCCCTTCTAATGTCGAACTTCTTTTTTGATGTAGCCGGGCGTGTGCTGAAAAAGCCGATTTTCAGAACCGTATCCTATTGGATCCACCTTCTTGGAGTGGTTGCTGCTGTAGCCACCATCGCTTTAGGTGCTTGGGGTAATCCTTTTCGGGAAGACGTGGGTCTTCTGGGAAATCTCTGGAAGGACTACGGTAACCAGATGACAGAGAAAGCGGTTCAGCATTCCTGGTTCGGAATCTCCAGCTTCCTTTTGTTCGCTGTTTTGGCCGTGTGGCGGGTAAAAAGGAAGGATGAGTTCTTGAGTACAACCGAAACTTTCGTATACCTATTAATTAGTGGAGCAGGGGTAGGTCTTCTGGGGTTGACAGGCTATTTGGGTAGCCATGTGATGGATTAAAGACGAGGTCGCAAAAAGAAAAACATAAAAAAAGGAGGAGCAAAGATGAAAAATAAATTAGCAGCAACGCTTCAGGTCGGTATATTTTCTATACTGCTTGCGGCCGGTTGGGTCAGTTCCGCTCGAACCCACGAGGCCAAGTGCCCTCATTGCCAGACGGACGTGGCTCAAGACACACCGGAGCAAGACAACGAGGTGGCTTTGATGTACGGGAAAAAACGGATAGAATACCGCTGTGTGATGTGCGCCATTGCGGACGCTGAAAAATCCTATAAGGGGGATTTGAAGATTCTGGCACCGAGCGATGTCAAGGGAAAACCAATCGAGATCGTCCGTAAAGACAGTCTGTGGTCCGCGCCGGACAGCACGGTTTTCATCGGCTACAAAATAAAACACCGTTATTGCGATAGAGGTTATCGGGCTTTCACAAATATAGCGGCTTTCAAGGTTCATGTGGAAAAGTATAAAGTACAGTTGAAGGATGCAAAACCGGTGACACTTACCGAAATAGTCCAGATCGCAAAGAGCGATGTGGTTGAGGAGAAAAAGGGGAAGTAGATTATGAAATTTCAGACCCTTTTTGGGGCGATCTTTTTGCTGACCCTGGGCTGGGCTTTCAGTTCTTTGGCACAGACACAAACAGAACCTTTGCCGAAGATGGAAGGTATCCCTCAGATGGAACAGATGCCAGGCCTCAACACCCTGCCGCCCCTGCCGGAGAACCTGCCAAGTTGGTTCGACAACAAGGGAGAAAATCATATTTTCTATAAGAGAGGACCTTACAACTTTGACATTTACAATATTAAGCGTTTGGCTTATGACCTGAATGCGGTTGCTGTAGGGCATGCGATGGCCTATGAGGATATGGTTACGGGCAAGGCAGGAGACTTGGACACCAAAACCTTTGAGCGAATCAATTGGGTCCTAAATCATCCGCCCAAGTTTATGCCGGATGAAGCCAATATTTCCCCTACCTTCGGACGGAAGTACGGTGTTTTAGAACTGGTTTTTGATTGGACCCATATTCTGCACGCCCAAACCGTAGACGTGCTGGCCAGCCCTGAGCTCTCCGAAGCCGAGAAGGACAAGGAAATTCAGGCGCTCTGGAAGTTTTACTTTGAGAGCGTGCCCTACGCCATTTCCCCTTTGCCGATGAATATGGCGTTTTTGGACGGCCAGCCCTACAGCATGGCTTTCCGAAATAAATATCCCAAAGTCAACGGCCTTTTCTGGGGCTATCACTGGCTCCAGGGAGCAATGTACGATGCCCTCTTGGGAAACACCTTGCCGCAGCAGAGGAGCGTGTATGATGTTCTGGGAGACCGCTACCATGCCATCGAGTTATATAGAACCGATCGTCTGTTTATGCCGATGTTCGCTGAGACCAGTCCCCGGTTTGCGGAAAAATACCCCTACATCGCCAACGCTTTCGATAACCTGCATATGCTACACGACATGGTGAACGACATTCTGGCCTCAGACTGGATTCCGGAGAAAGAGAAGGAAAAGCAGATTCTCCGGGCTATCTGGATTGTATCCGCTGATGCCCACAGGGGAGAGAAGTCCGGCGACCTGAAAGAAGAAGGTGACCTGCACGACCACCGCTATATGCTCGGTATGCCCGGAATGGGAATGATGAAATACGCTACCGAGGATGTGATGTGGATGGGAAATATGGGTTGGATGCCCACCGCGGATTGCCACCACTGCTCTATGCCGCTCCCTGAGGGTGAGGATGCCTGGAAAGCCCCGACCGTTTCTGCAGAAGGTTGGTCGATGCGCGTCCGCTGTCCCCTCTGTGCCCGGGATATGGCAGCTGAAACCAAAGGCGAAGCCATTTTCCACATCCCTACCGAGGACCCGCTGAAACCAGTGATTGTCATCTCGGATGAGATGGGGAACTTAAAGACGGACAATCCTGGAGTTGTGTTTCTGGAGGAAGAGGGAAGTCACCGAAAATGCAACCACTGGTCTTTAGCTTTCTCCTCTCAAAAAGCTTTTGAGGATTTCGTTGCTGTCCATCCAGAATTCAAAGAAGCAAAACCGCTTTCTTTTGAAGAGTGGGCCAACCACGCCGTCAGCGGGAAGAAACCGGATACCTACATCAAACCACTGGGTCCGGAAGGCAATCCTTATGACAAAGCGGAAGAAGAGGACGAAGAATAAAACGTGCGAAATTGGTCTTTCATTCGGGGGTGGCTGCCTTTAGTTTTCTTTTTGTTCCTGTTTCGGCCTGTAGCGGCGGTTGATCATAATAATGTGGATGCCGGTAGGCCCCTGAGTTTTGACGACGCCGAAGCTATTGCTTATCGAGAGCGCGCCATGGAAGTGGGAAGCGGAGGTGTCGTGCCCAACGTAGGCCCGGTTGGGTTTGCTCTCAGGACCGAGTTTATTTACGGTTTTGCCTTGAATTCCCACCTAACCGTAGACTTGGACGCCGCCGCAGGTGGTCGAATCGGAAGATCCGAGAGAGATTTTCGTATTAACAACTTGAACCTCGGCCTTTTCCACAACTTCAATAGAGAGTTTGGCAATGTTCCTGCCTTCTCTTTCAAATCCGAGGTTGTTTTTCCCACCGTAAAGGGAGCAAAAGGTGTAGAGGTTCACATGCGGGGGATTGCGAGTAAAGTCCTAATCCAGTATGATCGTATTCATTTAAATTTGGACGGAGTCGTTGTTTCTGCCCCTGGAGATGGTGAAAGGCAATTCAGACCTGGCGTTGTACTCGGATATACCAAGCCTATCGGTTATCCCCGCAGTTTCATTCGGACTGGGGTGGCAGAAGTCTCTCTAAAAACATCTGAACAAAAAGGAACCGGTCCGTTGCTTTCTTTGGGAATAGGGCTTCGCCAGCAGGTAACTGTCCGCTCCGTGTTTGATATCGGAATCAAATCAGATGTCTTGGCCCTGGACGGAGCACCACACGAGGATATTAAGGTTATCGCTGGCTATTCTATAAGTTTCTAACCATTTTCAGATTTCGTTAAAAAATCTGTTTGGATAATCAAAGAAATTTATTTAACTTCTGAAAAGCAAAAAGAATAAACTATGTCCATCTTTGAAAATTTCAATTTAAGACAAGCACCCTTGGGATTTAAGCTTTTGGCCACCGCTTTCCTTCTGGGCTTGAGTTTGGCTCAAGAATTGGGAATGATTATGGCTTATATCCAGACCACAGTGGTGAATACTTCTGCAGAAGAATATTTTTCTTACCTAAAAACTACCAAGCTGGTCTCACTTTCTCACCCTCATTTTTTTGGGTATTCGGTTTTATATTTTCTGACGGGAGTTTTATTTTTATTTACTCACCAGCCCAAGCCCATAAAAACCATCCTGCCCGGTTTGGTGGTCTTTGCCGCCCTGCTGGATATTGTCAGCTGGTGGGGAATAAAATATGTTTCAGCGAAACTTGAAATTTTTACCATAGTAGCCGGCGTAATTTTTGGGGGTGGCTTTTTCTACATGGCGATTATTATCTTTTACGAGCTGTGGTTCCGTAAAAAAGCCGACTAAATTTACAAAAACTTCTAAACTAAGTTCGGTTCAAAATCGTCCAATGTTAGAGCGGTTTAAAGCTTTAGAATCGCCGTTCGCCAAAAAGACTTGACTTACAGCCCAATTTACCGTATCATTTTCAACAAAACTAAGGAGAAAGAATGTACGCTATTTTAGAAACCGGTGGTTTACAGTTCAAGGTTGCCAAGGGTGAAGTCCTGAAAATCCCCAAGCTGGGAACGGACCCCAAAGAGGAAGTGGTTTTTGAGAAGATTCTTCTGGCAGCCGAGAAGGATAAAATCTGGATAGGAAAACCCTATGTCAAAGGAGCCAAAGTCACCGCCGAAGTTTTGGCTAACGGAAAATCACCCAAAGTGATTGTGTTCAAATTCAAAAGAAGAGTCAAATACCGCCGCAAGAGGGGCCACCGCCAGGATTACAGCGAAATCAAAATAAATGATATCAAACTTCCCAAAGCTTAAATAATTATGCCGGTTGGGGGAAAAAAAAGTTTTATCTGGTTTGCTCCGGGTTTTTTGATTCTGGTTTTGATTTTTGGCTGCCAGACCGTACGAGCCCAAAATTATACCATATCCAAAATCACGGTGGAGGGGAACAAAATCGCCGATCCCACTCTGATTTTAAATGTCTCCGGCTTGCAGGTAGGCACCCCCCTGGAAGCTGAGGCCATCGAAAAAGCCATCAGACAGATTTATAACCTGGGGCTTTTTTCGAATGTCAAAATTTTGGGAACCCAGACTCCGGAAGGGCTGGAGCTTACCATCCAGGTCCAGGAATATCCCCGCATCGCCAGAATTGAGATTGAAGGAAACCGCAAATTTAAAGATACCGACCTGAAGGATAAAATCAGCTTATCCGAAGGAAAGCTGGCTTCCCCTTACGAAGTCCAGGAGAGTGCCAATAAGCTCAAAGCCTTTTACAGTGAGAAGGGGTACTTCCTGGCTCAGGTGGAAACTCAGGCCGAACCCAATACCTCCGGGGAGCTGGTTTTAAAATTTAAGGTTAACGAAGGGGAAAAAATCAAAGTTCGGGGAATCGAGATTGAGGGGAATAAGATTTTTTCTGATAAAAAGATTCGCAAACAGATGAAGACCAAGCCTAAAGGGATTCTTAGAAGCGGGAATTTTGAAGAGCTGAAATATCAAGAGGATAAAGACCGGATTATTGATTTTTATAAAAGAGAAGGCTATCTGGACGCTACGGTGGTGTCCGATTCCATCTGGTACGGCCCGGATAAAAAGAAAATGTTTATCCGGCTGGTTGTCTCGGAAGGGGACCGCTACCAATTCGGCAAGGTAGGATTTGAGGGTCATAAGCTTTTTACCACCGAGAAACTTCTGCAGCAGGTCAGGTTCAAAGAGGGGGAAATTTTCAGCCAGAAAAAATATGAGGAAACCCAGGCCAGTATCGAAAATCTTTATTTAGATGAAGGTTACATCTATCTGAGAATTCAGGATAAGCAGACTACCCGGGGGAAAGTGGTGGATATGACTTTTCAGATTAACGAAGGCTCCCAGGCTCATGTCTATAAAATAAATATCGAAGGTAACACCAAAACCAAAGAAAAAGTCATCCGGCGGGAACTTTCTTTAAAACCCGGGGATGTCTTTAAGAGAAACCTTTTAATGAGAAGTTTGAGAGACGTCAGTTATTTGAATTATTTTGCCAACGTGGTCCCCAATTATGAAGTTTTACCTAACGGAGATATTGACCTGACCATCAAAGTCGAGGAAAAGCCGACTGGGCAGATTACTTTTGGAGCCGGCTACAGCGAAAGAGACAAACTGGTGGGGACTTTAGGACTGGGGATTCCCAACTTATTCGGAAACGGACAATCTGTTCAGCTAAATGTCGATTTTGGTGCACGCCGCAACACCTTCCAGATAAGCTTTACCGACCCCTGGTTCAGAGATACTCCTACTTCCGTAGGATTTGATTTATACAACGTCAACCGCAGGTGGTATGACGATTACACCGAGGAGACCCGGGGAGTCGGATTGAGATTAGGGAAAAGGTTATACTGGCCGGATAATTATTTCAGAATTTTCTGGGGTTACCGCTTTGAATCAGTGCGTTACAAAGAGTTTTCTGATATTTATAAGACCATTGCCGATTCCTTTTTTAACAAGTATTCCAATGTCGACTCCATTCCTTATCCTTACCGGCTGGCCAAAATAGACTGGCCTCAATTGACCTCCAGCATGAGCTTGAACATTGTAAGGGACAATCGGGATCTCCCCCAATTTGCCACTAAAGGATCGGTGGTATCCTGGACCGGAGAGTTGGCGGGCGGACCTCTGGGAGGTGACTGGGCTTATCACAAACATATAATCGACTTGGCCGGTTACTTGCCTTCTTTCTGGAAATTTACCCTGGTAGCTAAGGCCAGAATCGGAATTATCGACAGCTGGGGAGGAGACCGAAAAATTCCATACATAGAAAGATTTGCTCCCGGGGGAGCCAACAACCCGGACGGTATTATAAGGGGTTACCCGGACACCTGGGTAGGTCCCATCGATCCCATAACCGGTGCCCATTTAAGAGGGAAAGCTGAAATTATATACAATCTGGAGTACCAGTTTCCATTGGTGGAGCAGCAATTTTATGCACTTTTATTAGCCGATGCCGGAAACGCCTGGCTTTCATACCAGGATATAAAACCTTTCCCCAAGCATCTGTTTAAATCAGTGGGAGCCGGAGTCAGAATGGTAATTCCCAGTTTGGGCTTGATCGGGTTTGATATAGCTTACGGGTTTGATTATACAGACCCCTCCTGGAGACCACACTTCATCTTTGGTTCCAGATTCTAAAAAAATTAACCTTTTAAGGAGGATTTAACAATGAATCATCTCAGATTAGATCGAAAGTTAAGCTGGATGGCTTTGGGCTTACTGGTCTTACTTTTTTCCGGTTTAAAGGCTTACGCGGAAGAATTCAAATTGGGATATATAAATTCCATAAAGATTAGAGCTGAATATAAGGAATTCGCTGACGCCCAAGCTAAGTTTGACAAAGAAATTGCCGAGTTTCAAAACCAGGATGTGGCCTTGAGGCAGGAGGTAGACAGCCTGCAGAAGGTATTGGAGAGCCAGTCTCTTTTGCTTTCGGAAGCCAAGAAAAAGGAAAAAGAACAGCAATTAGAGGCAAAAAAAGTGGCTTACCGCAAGTTTTTTGATGAGATCTTCGGTCCGGACGGGAAGGTGGAAAAAAAGAACGCCGAATTGACCAAACCGATTCTGGATAAAATAAACGCGGCTCTGGAGAAAATCGCCAACCAGGACGGTTACGCCTTTATCTTTGATGCGGTCAACGGGAATATCGCCTACGCCAAAAAAACTTTTGATATAACCGATAAAGTTCTAACCGAGCTGAATAAGTGAAGAAAACCTTAGGGGAAATTGCCCAATTCATAAAAGGAGAATTAATTGGAGATGCTGAATTAGAAATTTCAGGTGTAGCTGGACTTTCCGAAGCCGGTCCAGGAGAAATCTCCTTTTTGGCCAACCCCAAATACAAAAATTTTTTAAAATCCACCCAAGCCAGCGCTATTGTTACCAGTGAAAAAATCGAAAACTCCTCTCCCTTTGCGGTAATCAGACATCCCCACCCCTATCTGGCTTTCTCCCAGATTGTAAAACTTTTTTATCCGGAAAGAAAAACTTATCCGGCTGAAATTCATCCCACAGCCATCTTAGAGAAAAATTTAAAATTGGGCCTGGGAGTGCATATCGGAGCTTATGCGGTAGTGGAAAATGAGGTGCAGATTGGTAACGGCAGTGCGGTTTTATCCGGCTGTTTTATCGGAGAGAAAACCAAAATCGGGGAGAATTGTCTGATCTACCCCAATGTGACCGTCAGGGAGAATATTATCATCGGAAATAATGTCATCATCCACTGCGGAGCCGTGATTGGCTCAGATGGTTTTGGGTTTGCTTTTGACGGAAAAGTGCATCAGAAGATTCCTCAGATCGGGAATGTGATAATTGAAGATGAGGTTGAAATCGGGGCCAATGTGACCATTGACCGGGCCGCTTTGGGTTCAACCAGAGTAGGCCGGGGGAGCAAAATCGATAATTTAGTTCAAATCGGACATTCGGTGGAGATTGGTGAAAACTGTATTCTGGTAGCCCAGGTAGGAATCGGGGGAAGCACCAAATTAGGGAAATATGTCACCCTGGGTGGACAGGCCGGCTTGGTGGGACATATCGAAATTGGAGACAAAGCTATGGTGGGAGCTCAAGGTGGAGTGACAAAATCAATTCCAGCCGGTATGGTAGTCTCTGGCTATCCGGCCCGGGAACATCACAAAGCCAAAAAGCTGGAAGCCAGCTTATCTTTTCTACCCCTTTATATTGAAAAAATTAAGCGGCTGGAAAAGGAACTCGGAGAACTGAAAAAAAAGTTGAAAAAAAAGAGCCCCTAACTTAAGTTAGTAAGAAAAGCAAGCTTTGCGTATTTCATACAGAGGACAAAAAGAAGGAGGATGAATGGGTAAGGCGCTGGAGATTACTGATTCGAATTTTGAACAGGAGGTGCTGAAAGAAAAGCTGCCGGTTTTGGTTGATTTTTGGGCCACCTGGTGCGGTCCCTGCCTGATGATGGCTCCGATTGTAGAAGAGATTGCCCAGGAGTATACCGGCCGGCTGAAGGTGGCTAAACTGGATGTGGACCAGAACAACCAGACTTCCATTCAGTATGGAATCAGGTCTATCCCTACTTTGTTTTTTTTTAAGGACGGAAAAGTGGTGGACCGCATCGTGGGAGCAGTCCCCAAACAAAATTTTGTGGAGAAAATCGAAAAGATTTTAAACAGCTAAGAGGTAATTGCAAAAAAGTAAGCTAAAAAAGGTCAGGTGAAGCTGACCTTTCTTTTTTAATTTTTAGCTATTTAGTGAGTCAACCGATATAAATCACCATGAGATACTACTCTTCTTCCTACAGCTGGGGCGGGGGGATGCTTACTCCGGTGGTAAAAATTTTGCTTTTGGGCAATCTGGGGGTTTTTATCCTTCAGCATCTAGTGGGTTACCAGCTGATCACCTGGTTTGGCTTGGTGCCCCATCTGGTTATAAACAAGGGATGGCTGTGGCAGGTCGGGTCCTATATGTTCCTGCACGGAGGACTGTTTCATATCCTGTTTAATATGTTTGTCCTGTGGATGTTCGGCTGCGAAATCGAAAGAGCCTGGGGGCCCAGAGAGTTTTTGAAGTATTATCTTTTGTGTGGAATCGGAGCCGGAGTTTCTACGGTGCTGCTATCCTGGAATTCCATCGTTCCCACCATCGGAGCTTCCGGAGCTATCTTTGGGATTCTGGTGGCTTACGCCATGATGTTTCCTGATCGCTTAATCTATGTCTATTTTTTGTTTCCGGTCAAAGCCAAATACTTGGTAATCTTCTTTGCCTTAATTGAATTTTTGGCTTCTTTACGACATACCTCAGACGGAATCGGACATTTTGCTCACTTAGGTGGGATGGTTATCGGATTTTTGTATATAAAAGCCGACTGGAGGACCAGAAACCTTTTTACTTTTTTCAAAAATTACCGATATAAGAGAATGATGAAACAGCTGGAAAAGAAAAGAGCAGATAAAGAAAAATTGATGGAAAGAGTGGACCAGGTTCTGGATAAAATCAACCGGGTGGGAATGGAAAATCTGACCAAAGAAGAGAGAAGGATTTTGGAACAAGCCAGCCACGCCCTTTCTGAAAACCAGGAGAGCAAGCTGGGCTAGATGGCTACAGCCATGGTGTCCCTCGTTTCTCTCGGGATGCCTAGGCGTAACCAAAAGCTACTTTTATGGGCAAAAGAATTTTGATCGCCGACAAAAGCATAACCATCCGCTCCATTGCCGAGTCTTTGCTGAGGCAGAAGGGATACGAAGTTTCTGCGGCCTCAGAGCAGGATAAAGCCTTGAGCTCCATCAGAGAATCCACTCCGGATCTGATCTTTCTGGATTATTCCCTCCCCAGTGTCGGTCTATCCATTTTTTTGCAAACTTTGAAAGCGGAGCCGGAACTGAGGAACGTGCCGGTGGTTCTGATGTTTCCAATCTCGGAATTAAAAAAGCAGGAAAGTTTAATCCAGAAAGAGAATTTGAGTTATCTGATCAAACCCTTCACCCCCAAAGAGCTTTTGGTCAAAACCGAAGAATTTATCAAAGAGTCTAAAGCTGCGACACCCGCACCCAGCACAGCCAAAAAGAAAAGCAGTATTGAGCTAATGGAAGAGGCCTCGTCCCGTGAAGTGGATGCTTTCTTTGACAACCTTCTTCCAGAAGAAGAAGCCCCCGATAAAACGGAAAAAGTCTCTATGCCGGAAGAGGAGGAAGATTTGATACTGTCCACTTCCTTTGCCGACGTACCGCCAGAGGAGGAAGAGCCGGAGGCAGTTGATAAACCGCATGATTATGAATGGTTTTTAAGCGAGATGAAAGGTGAAGGGAAAAAGCCGGCCGATAAAAAGAAATCTACTCCTCCTAAAACCAGTCCCAAAGCAGAAAGATCATCTAAAAAGGATGATGAAATAGAGACCAAGAAATTGGATGTCGAGGTGCGAGAAATGGGTACTTCCAAACTGAAATTGGACAAGATTCTGTCCAAAAAGAAGGAAGAAAAAGAAGAGGAAGAAGAGGAACCGATTTCCGGCTATGCTCATCTTAAAAATGAGAAGGAAAGAGCCAAAGAAGATTTGGTGAAGACCAGCAAGCTTCCCATGGAGTCAATTCTTCCGACTCCCAAAAAAGAGTCCACCAGCAAAATCCCTCTTCCCAGGGAGACCCCGCCGACTTTGGATTATTTCAAGATGGTGGATGAGATTGTGGAGGAAGTGTCGGAAAAACTGGTAAAAGAAATTGTGAAAAAAATTGACAAGGAAGTGGTCTCTAAATTGCTGAAAGAAAAAATCGAAAATCTGGATTTTAAGATTTCCTAACGTACCCTGTACTGTCTTAGATTATAAGTCTCACTACCCCATCTCACAAATTCTAATTTTACAATTCCTATACGGGGAGCAAACCAGTTGATGTCCCAAGTGTCTGATCGCGCAGGCACGCTTACAATTTCAAAACACTCATTAAAAATACCCGCAGGGGTTTTAATATTTTCTATGGCTATCACCAACCCATTATCAATGTATAGCGGGCGGCCGAGTTTCCCGTAAACACAACTACTTTCGGCAAGCACGTGCCATTCAGTTCCGACCCGTAGAGGAGATTTTAATATTATCTTATAGTCCAAATTACAATTTTTATTTGGATACTCTCTTAATTCATCGCCTTTAAATTGAAGATAGGAAATGGTAGTATCTGCACTTTTCTCGAGTTGGAAATTGTTTTGAAAGAAATTACCGGAACTCCTAATTCTTCTTTTGACAAAGACCAAAATTCCATCCAAAAGACGGTCATAACCAATTATTTCATCTATTATTTTATGGGAATTATCGGAATTAGCATACATCCAAAAATTTCCTACCGTAAGAGGATAGAAATCTTTTATACCTTGTGGACCAGTTGGGTTCTTCTGGCAGGTTAGTAGAAAGAGAGGATAAACTAAGAATAAGTAAGTTAAATTTTTCTTAAAATTAAATCTCATCGCGATTCTCTATGAGAGGGATAAAGCTTTAATTCATTATAAATATATACAATTTAATGGAAAAAGCAAGTGAATTTTATTAAAAAGATGGTGGCGATGCTTGAAATTTTATCAGATTATATTATCTTAAGAAAATTATGAAAATAATCATTCCCGCCGCCGGGGTAGGCACCCGCCTAAGACCGCATACCTATACAGAACCCAAAGTCCTGCTCAACGTGGCTGGAAAACCGATTTTAGGGCATATTTTGGATAATTTAATCCACTTAAAACCTACAGAAGTTATCTTTGTAATTGGCTTTTGGGGTCAGAAAATAATTGATTTTGTGAAAAAAAATTATAAATTTAAAACTACTTTTGTAGAGCAAAAACAGCTTTTTGGTTTGGGACATGCGATTTATTTAACCGGAAACTTCATAACCGAAGAACCGGTTTTAATAATTTTAGGGGATACCATAATCGATTCGGATTTGAAATTTGTAAAAAAAAGTAAAACCAATCTATTGGGAACTTCTCCCGTTGAAGATCCCCAAAGATTCGGAATTGCCGAAGTCCAAAATGGCTGGGTAAAAAAGTTAACTGAAAAACCCAAAAAACCCAAAGGAAATCTGGCTCTGGTAGGAGCTTATTATATTAAAGATACCAACTTGTTCAAGCAATGCTTGAAAGAGATTGTGGAAAAAAGACCCAGGAATAAAGGAGAATTTCAATTGACTGACGTTTTGCAAATGATGATTGAGAAAAAAGCTAAGTTCAAGACCTTTAAAGTTCAAGGATGGCACGACTGCGGCAAAATTGAAACTTTGTTGGAAACCAATCGAAATCTTTTAATGAAAAATTATTTTTCCACCGGCCTTAAAAATTTCAGAGGGTCTCTGATATTACCTCCGGTTTTTATTTCGCCTAAAGCCCAAGTTGAAAATTCGGTTGTGGGACCTTTTGCCACCATAGCGGATAAGGCTTCGGTCAAAAATTCAGTAATTTTTGATTCTATCGTCAATGAAAATTCCCAAGTATTGCATTCTGTTCTGAATGCACAGGTTATCAGGAAGAATAGCAAGGTAAACGAAAAAAACTGGCATTTCGAACGCTTAAGCTGAATTTCAGTTTCAGGAGGAAAGTTGAATAACAAAGATTTCTTTTTTACATCCGAATCTGTGACCGAGGGGCATCCGGATAAAGTCTGCGACCAGATTTCGGATGCGGTTTTAGATGAAGTGCTAAAGCAGGACTCTCAAGGCAGGGTGGCTTGTGAAACTTTTATTACGGTCGGATTGGTAATTGTGGGAGGAGAAATAACTACTACCGGCTATGCGGATATCGGAGGGTTGACCAGAAATCTTATCAAAGAGATTGGTTATACTGATGCCAAATATGGTTTCAATTATCAGACCTGCGCGGTTTTAAATGCTATCGGTGAACAGTCACCCGATATTTCCCAAGGAGTCGATATGGGCGGTGCCGGCGACCAGGGTTTAATGATTGGCTATGCCTGTAATGAAACTCCCGAATTGATGCCCATGCCGATTATGCTGGCTCACCAGCTGGCCAAAAGACTGGCGGAGGTAAGAAAAACCAAGCTTCTACCTTATCTGGGACCGGACGGAAAATCTCAGGTCACCATTCAGTATCAAAACGGAAGACCTAAAAGAGTGGAAGCAGTGGTCATTTCCAGTCAACATACCGAAGAGATTTTGGATAAGACCGGTAAAAAAATTACTCAAGAAGCTACCGAAGAGATTAAAGAGAAAGTTATTTTTGCTGTGATTGATGAAAGTTTGAGGGATAAAAACACCAAATATTATATAAACCCCACCGGAAAATTTGTGGTGGGAGGACCTCAGTCAGATACCGGAATGACCGGCCGAAAAATCATTGTGGATACTTACGGGGGGATGTGCCCTCACGGTGGAGGGGCTTTTTCCGGTAAAGACCCCACTAAAGTGGACCGCTCGGCCAGTTACATGGCCCGCTATATCGCCAAAAATATCGTGGCCACGGGTGTGGTGGAAAGGTGCTCCATTCAGCTGGCTTACGCCATCGGAGTCAAAGAGCCGGTGTCGATTTATGTGGATGTTTCCGGAGGGAAAGATATACCTAATTCTAAATTAATAGATTTAATCAGGAAAAATTTTGAGCTGACTCCTCAAGGAATTATGGATATGCTGAATTTAAGAAGGCCTATTTACAAGAAAACCGCCGCTTACGGGCATTTCGGAAGAAACGAACCAGAATTTACCTGGGAAAAAACAGATAAGGTCAATGACCTACTGAAAGGATTATAAAATGCAATATGATGTCAAAGATTTGAAATTAGCCAGAGCCGGC
>JBIOYE010000040.1:0-3290 GCA_044870015.1 Candidatus Zixiibacteriota bacterium | reverse complement strand
CAAGAGGTTGCCGCTCCCAGTGAAACGGCTTAACTAACTTCTAATAATACTTTTTCCCGGGGCTGAAATTATCTCACCAAATTGTTTTTCTGTTTCAAGCCAGTGGCTGTCAAATTAAGGGTGGGTGAGGGGAATTGAAGCCAATTCGATTTCTGCTCCGTTCTCTTCGAATTCAACACGTTAGATTATAATGAGTCTGCCTAATTTGTCAACCTACGATAATACGACCCAATTGCAACAGGGAGGATGCCGATTTCATTCTTTGCTTGAAATTTATAACCCAAGAGAGGTTGAAATTATTCAATAATCCTATTTTTCCAGTTTAGCTATGAACTCCTCCAGCTTTTTCAGCCAGCTCTTCTTCTGGCTCTTCTTCAATATCTCCATGATGTTCGACATCTGCTTTCGGGTAGCTTCTTCCCCCTTCTTGATGTGGTCCAGTCCTTGCTCGAAACCCCAGGACCTGGTGTAGTCCGAAAAAGGTCTGATAACGGCGTGGGCTTTTTGTAGATTTCTCTCTTTAAGCCTAGAGGCAGAAATACGCTCGCAGCGCACCATTATGTCTACCGCGTTATAATGAGTCTCTTTTTTGTGTATCGGTCCCTGGACGTCAACCGCTATCACTATGTCCGCACCCAGTTGAAAGGCTTCTTCCACCGGCACCAAACTAGTAACCATCCCATCCACCAGAAGTTTTCCATCAAGCTCCACCGGCTGAAAAATCAAGGGGATGCTCAAGCTGGCCCGCACGGCCGCTCTTAAAGAACCGGAATTAAGAATGACCGGCTCGCCGGAATACAGATCCGTGGCTACCGCCGCAAACTTAGGATTTAAATTTTCAATGGAGGCCTCCGGCAGCAAATCTGAAATTGCCAAAATCACCTGCTTATCCTCCACCACGCCGTGCCCTTTTAGGGCCTGGTAATAAAGATGTAACTTTTTGAAGGTTTCCTGCAAAGAGAGTTTTCTTTGGATTTTACCGGTGGCAGCCAGATTTTCAACCGTTGCTCCGAATTTTCTCAAGTTTTCATGGTCTAAAGCTTCTACGATGACTTTCTCGACGACCCGGGCATCTTGATACTGACAAAAGATGGCTCCCATCAAGGCTCCCATGCTGGTTCCCACTACCAGGTGAATGGGTAGCTCTATGTCTTGCAGAACCTTAAAGACCCCCACATGGGCGAGGGCCTTGACTGCTCCTCCGCCCAAAGCCAGGGCTATTTTTTGTTCGGTATTTTCAGGCATATTTCTATCCGCTGACTGCATTTAATATCGTCCTTTTGCCTATAATTCGTTAACAAAGCCAGTAAATTCAGATTGATTTTTTGAAGCCTGCCGCAAACTGTCTTGCCTGAACCCTATCCTTTAACTTAAATCACCTCAAGAAGGTTTTTGTAATTTCCGAGCGCATTGCGTATACTTAAGTGGTTCCATATAAAATACGGGTCTTGAGAGGTGCTTGTGAGTTGGACCGAGAATGTATCAAGAGGTCTTCTCTCTCTGACGATAGAATAATAGTCCAAAACAATCAAAGGAATTCGCCATTAACACCATGCCAGAAGAGATCTTATTCCGTCCTTGGAGAGAGCTTAAAGAACTGCAGGACAGGAAATTACGTCATTTTATCAATAATCGTCTGTATCCTTTCAGCCCTTATTACCTGGGGCTCTTTGATAAAAATAAAATCAAGCCGGATGAAATCAGAAGAGTTGAAGACCTTTCCAAAATCCCCTTTACTTCTAAGCAGTCCTTTATCGACATAATCAAGGCCAATCCCAGCCAAGGCAATCTGGCATTTTTGCTTCAGCCCGATAGGGAAGTAATGAAAAAACTCCTCCCCAAAAAAGAATTACTAAGATTTTTGTTGTTAAAAACCTTAAAGGGGAAAAAATATCTACAAGCTTCCCTGGAAAAGGAATATCGGCCTATTTTTCTAACTGCCACAGCCGGTACCACCGAACTCCCCATTCCTGTCCTGTATACCAGTTTTGACTTAGAGAATCTGGAGGTTTACGGAAAAAGAATAATAGAAGTGCTGGGCCTACGGAAAGACCAGAAAATAGTAAATGTTTTTCCCTATGCCCCTCATCTGGCTTTCTGGCTGACGGTTTTTGCCGGTTTGGCTGGCGGGATTTTCATGCTCTCAACCGGAGGAGGAAAGACCGTGGGGACCGAAGGAAATATCCGCACCCTGCTGAAAATTAAGCCGCAATTTTTGATTGGTGTTCCCAGCTTCGTTTATCACCTCTTAAAGACCGCCCGAGAGCAAAACCAGGATTTGAATTTTTTGAATCGAATTGTATTGGGGGCGGCCCGAGTGCCCCCAGGATTTAAGCGGAAAGTATCCGGCTTGCTCCAAGAAATGGGCGCCTCCGATGTGAGAATCATGGGGACTTACGGCTTTACCGAATCCCGCTCGGCCTGGGTGGAGTGCCCCACCGATATAGAAATCTCCAGCGGCTACCACACCTACCCTGATAAAGAGGTGTTCGAGGTGATTGACCCGGAGACCGGCCAGGTCAAAGGAGAAGGTGAGGATGGGGAATTAGTCTATACCAATATCGACGCACGCGGCACCTGCGTTCTGCGCTATCGCACCGGTGATTTAGTCCGGGGCGGAATCCGGTATTCCCCTTGTCCTTATTGTGGAAGAACGGTTCCCAGAATCTCCAGCGATATCGTGCGGGCCTCCAATATAAAAAATGTCCAGCTTTCTAAAATCAAAGACACTCTGGTCAATCTGAACAATTTAGAGTATCTTTTAGAGGATAAAGAGGAGATTGATGACTGGCAAATTGAGATTGTAAAAAAAGACCGGGACCCTTATGAAGTGGATGAGCTGATACTCTACGTCAGTCTTCTTAAATCAACCAACCAGGAAAAATTTACGGCCAGCTTGAATCAGGAAGTCTTAGCCCGGGTAGAAATTTCCTTCAACCGAATCAATTTTATATCTTCGGAGGAAATAAAAGAGAGAACCGAGATAGAATCAGCGGTCAAAGCCAAAAAGATTGTGGATAAAAGACCCAAAGTTTAAGTTCCGGAGAAAAATAAAATGGGAAGAATCGCTATCGTGGAAGGGGTGAGAACCCCCTTTGTCAAATCCTGGACCCTGTTTGAGGATGTACCGGCCCAGAAATTGGGCTCCATCTGTGTACGGGAGCTTCTGGAAAAAACTCACCTGAATCCTGAATCTGTGGATGAAGTTATTATTGGCACTGTAGCTCAACCGGTGGAGGCATCTAACATAGCCAGGGTGATTTCTCTTTATGCCGGGATTCCAAAACAGA
>JBIOYE010000039.1:0-4645 GCA_044870015.1 Candidatus Zixiibacteriota bacterium | reverse complement strand
TCCTGCTCAGTTTAATTGGCTCTCCGTCCCCACCGCAGATAGCGGATACTTCTTAGAAATTGATACTTTACCAGAATTCAACTCTCCAGGAATACAAACAATAGTTTTACATTCCAGTTTAGACACTTTAGTTTCTGTAGTGTTAGACGGTGGTCACACCTACTATTGGCGTATTGCTTCAAGAAGTTTCTGTGGCTATGGCTATTGGTCAGAAACTCAAAGCTTTTATATGCTAGGTTGCTTGGCGAAGTCCGGAGACGCAAATGGTGATAACAAAATACTATTATCAGATATTGTAATTATTATTAATTATCTCTTTAAAGGATATTCTGCACCAAGTCCTTTCTGCCGAGGAGATGCCAACGGAAATGGAGAAATTAAACTGTCTGACGTTATATATCTAATTAACTTTATTTTTAAATCTGGACCTCTGCCTATTAAAAGCGGAGCTTGTTGCTTGTAGAAAATTACTGGGCTTAGACAGGGATTTTTGAGATAACTATTCTGTAACAAAAATTTTCTTAGACCTTAATTTACATTAGCCCAAAATTCTTCATTTTTCACTTGATTTTTTCATATTTTTGTATACCTTACGTTGGAAACTGTAAGAGGAGTTCAAAGGATAAGGTAGAAAAAAGAGCACCTTATTTTTAATTTTTCAGAAAAAAAAGTAAAGCTAACTTGTTGTGTTTCATAAGGGACAATTTGTAAACTGCTCATCTGCCTTTTAAGCAGGTGGTCGATGGTTCGATCCCATCCACCCTCAGATTTTTGGTTTACACTCTCATCCCAAAGCTAACTTACTATGGCTCATTTAGTTCATGAGTTCAAAATTTTTCTCCTAAATTTTGATTGACAGGCAACTTTCCTGTCCTATATTAGTATACTTAATTTAAAGCCAAGAGCTTTTATAACATGTCTCAAGCCCATTAAGCTAGAGGAAATTAATCTTATAATAATCTAAGACCACGGAATTATCTTTGGTCTTTTTTCTTTAATATGGTTCAATAAAATCACCAAATGGCAAAGGAAAAAATCCCAGCTCCCCCGGAGCAAAAACATGAGTTAAGAAGAGAAGTTTCGGTCTGGGGCTCATTTATGTGGGGGTATGCCGATGTAGGAGCCAATGCTTATGTAGCACTAGGATTGGTCACTGCTTACGCCCAGGGTGCTGCCAGTTTGGTCTTCGCTGCCTCGGGTCTGGTCTACATTATGATAGGTCTGGCATATACGGAGCTGGCTTCAACTTATCCGGTGGCCGGTGGCGGGCATTACTTCGTTACCCGGGGTCTGGGAGATTTTTTAGGAATCATCGAAGGGGCCGCTTTGCTTTTAGCTTATACCATTGACATCGCTTTATTTGCCGCGGTTTCAGCCGGTTACTTGAATTTCTTTCTTCCTTTTGTCACCGGAAAAGATATCCAACAATTTGTGATCACTGTGGGACCCTTTAATCTCAACTGGCTGTGGCTGACCGAAACCTTAGTTCTAATTTTCATCTTGATCGGACTGAACATAAAAGGGATCAGGGAGTCCTCTTTTTTGAATGAACTTATAGGTATCGTTGAAATAGTTTTAGAATCCGCCCTTATCGTAATTGGTTTCCTTTTTGCCTGGAAGCCGGAATTTTTAGCTTTTCAGTGGAAGACTCAATTCCCCAGCTTTGAAAATCTAATAACGGCTACTTCTTTAGCCATCGTTTCCTATATCGGTTTAGAATCGATTTCCCAGGCCGCTCAGGAAACCAAAAGACCGGCCACCATCATTCCCCGGACCAGTCTGACCTTAACGTTTGTGGTTTTTATTTATGCGGTCTCTTTTTCAACCCTGGGCTTGGGAATCCTCCCCTGGGAGACACTGGCCCATAGCCAGGCTGACCCTCTGGCAGTTTTGGCCTCCTCCATTCCCTTTGTCGGCTTGGTAGCAGGGCCATTATTTGCCGCCTTGGGCTGTTTGATTTTGTTCATCTCCGCCAATACCGGTATTGTGGGTGCGTCCCGCCTAACTTACTCCATGAGCCAGTTGGGGCTGATATCCAGCTGGTTCGATAAAGTTCATCCAAAATTCAGGACTCCGGTGAGGACCATATTGGTCTTTTCCGCCATCGGTGTCATTCAGACTATCCTGTCGTTTTTAACTCCCCAGGTGATGACCACCTTGGCTTCCATGTACGCTATCGGAGCCACGTTGGGTTATTCTTTGGTATTCATTGCCTTTATCAGATTGCGTTTTTCTGACCCTTATTCGCCTCGTCCCTATAAGGTGCCCTTCAATCTGAAATTAAATTATAGAGGCATCAAAGTTGATTTTCCTCTTATAGGTGTTTTGGGAGGATTGTGTCTGATTTTTATCTTTTTCGAGGTGCTGAAGATTCATAAAGTAGCCAGGGTGGCGGGGATTTTCTGGGTGCTGGCCTGTGTGGCCTATTATATAATTTACCGCAAAAAAGTAGGGCAGCCCATCTTCAAAAGTCTGAAAAGAAACTGGGAGAAAGATCAGATTGAACTTTTGACCTCTGCCGAAGAATTTGATTTACTGGAGCAGTACAAGAACTCTTTGGTAGAAAAACGGAAATTAGAAAGAAAGAAGAAACCATGACCGAATCCAAATTAAAGGTCTCGGACTATTTCAAAATAGCCAGCACCTTCTTGTTTATTTCTGTGGGAATTTTACTTTTGGTGCGGTTTTTAACCCAGAACCTTTCTTTTAACGCCTTAATTTTGAGTCTGGGATTTATTCTTCTGGGGATAATCAGATTAAGGTCTATAGTGAAGTTTTTCAAAAAATAAAATGCTTATAGTACAAGTCACTTTCCTGGGAGCCCTGGTAGCTCTGATCTTCATTGCCGTTTTAGGTTCCATCCTGTGGTGGATGCTCCACCCTCCTCCCATGCTGGGTCCGGCTGTTGCCAAAGCCCGGAGGTCATTAGGCACTATCAAAAAAATCTTGGTCCCCACAGCGGGAGTGTCCTATTCCGAAAGAGGGGTGGAAATGGCTTGTCGTTTAGGGTTAGAACAAAATGCCCAGATTATTTTGACTTATGTCATTGAAGTTCCCCGAACCCTGCCTTTAGGGGTTCCCTTGGCGGAAGCAGAAGAAAAAGGTCGACAGGCTTTGGACAGAGCCGAGGAGATTGTGTACTTGCACGACCTAACACCGATTGCTTTATTAGAACGAGCCCGGGAAGCGGCGGAAGGGATTATCCGGGTGGCTGTAGAAAAAGAGGTGGATTTAATTGTAGTGGGAATAAGACCCAGTTTAAAAGGTGCCCAACATATCTTTCTGGGCCGGACTTCAGATACCCTGCTGAAAAGAGCGCCTTGTGAGGTATTATTAGATAAATTACCTGATTAATAAGCACAAATGTCACACAGGTTTAGTTGACACGAACTAAACCAAATAGTAAATATATATAGCATAATCAGAAAGGGAAAATGAGAGTAGTGGTTTTAGGATGCAGCAAAATAGGGGCTTTGGTAGCCAACTGGCTGTATGCTCAAAGGCATGAAGTCTCGGTTATAGATGTGGATGTCAGCTCCTTCAGAAGACTGGACAAGGATGCTAATATTCGACAGGTAGTCGGCATGGGAATAGATTACGACATCCTGAAAAAAGCCGGTATAGAGAGAGCGGATGCTTTCATCGCCGTCACCAACAGCGACAATACCAACCTGACCGCAGCCCAAATTGCCCAGAGTAAGTTCAAAATCACCAGAGTAATCTCCCGCGTGCGTGACCCTAAACGGGCCAGGGCCTTTGAAGAGATCGGCTTAAATATAATCTGCCCTACCATCCGGGCCGCGGAAGAGTTAAAAACCTTCTTGCTAAAAAAGGACAGTGAATGATTTTTCTGGTCAAGTTCGATAAGGAGTTCCTATGTATGTCATAGTTGTCGGTGGCGGTCAGGTTGGAATAAATTTGCTGAAACTTCTGCAGGCCGAAGGACACGAAGTCCTGCTAGTGGAAAAAGAACCCGGCCGCTATTATCAATTAGTAGAAGAATTGGGGGAATCGGTAATTTTAGGAGACGGGACTGAATTGGGAACTTTGATGGATACCGGTGCCAACCGGGCCGATGTTTTGGTAGCCGCCACCGGCGCAGACCAGGACAATTTAATCATCTGTCAGATGGCTAAGATTCTGTATTACATCCCCAAAACTATTGCCCGGGTCAATGACCCTAAAAATGAAGAGATGTTTCAGACCCTGGGGGTAGATGCGACAGTTTCCGCTACCCGAATCATCGGGTCCTTAATCGAAGAAAAAATAGACCCCGGTTTGGCCATTCCGCTTATGGCTTTAAAAGGGGGGGTGGAGCTTTTTCAGACCCAGCTGTCGCCGGATTCGGTTCTGATTGAAAAAAAGATTGCCAAGTTAAAACTTCCGGTGGATTGTATCATCGTGGCTATTTTAAGAGGTAATGACGTGGTTATCCCCAGAGGAGATACTATATTACACGCGAATGATACTGTGATTGCCCTGGCTAAAAAAGAGGGGAAAGAGGCATTTCAGAAGTTGTTTTTATAATTTTTATTCCCTATCCTTTAAGGAGAGGGTAAGGGAGAGGTCAGTTTTATTACTAAGTCGAACTTTACTGACGCCCTACTTTTGAGCTAGTTTCTCTTTCCTTTCCCTGCTTCTCTTC
>JBIOYE010000038.1:0-3906 GCA_044870015.1 Candidatus Zixiibacteriota bacterium | reverse complement strand
TTTTGAATTTTGCCTAAGGCGGACTTTTTTTCGTAAAAAAAATAGTTTTTTCTTTCACCACCCCACTCTTCTTTGAATCTGATTAACCCTTCTGGTTCTTGGGGAGAACCGCCTAAATTATAAAATTTCAAATTATTTTCTTTAGCCCATTTTATACTATGACCCATCAGGGCATCGTTAGGTCTTTCTGCAAGGGAATCAGGCAACGAGCCGCCATCCCAATAATATAAAGTATCTTTGAAGACAAAATTAATCTGGTAGGCCACGATTTGCTTTTCTTTTAAAACTATCCACCATTTTAGATAATTTGAATTTGTTTTCATGGAAAAGATATTTTCATAAAATTTAAAAGGGTATTTTATCTGCTTCAGCTGATGCTTCTGGGCGGTGGCTAAGTATAATTGATAGCAAATCTTCACGTCATCTAAAGAGTCATTTTCTCTTACGCTAAGCTCTTTTTTCAAACTCTGTTCATAACCTCTCTTTTGAAATCCACTCTCTGATTTGGGGTTCTCTAAATTTATCTGATGAGTAAAAGTTGGGTTTTTTTTAAAATTTAATGTTTCTGACTCTTTATTTTGGTCGAAAAAATCTACTATTTGAAATCTCAAATATTTCTTTTTTGTGCCAAATTTTACAGCTTCTCTGAAAAGTTGAATTTTCTCTTCTGCGGAAAGGTTGCCGATTATCCCACCATAAGTCCCATAAGGCATGGAGAGGAAGCTAAGAAATCCTCTTTTTTTAAACCGTATCAGAGGCAGACCGGCCATATAATTCTGCTCTTCTGAAATAAAAAAAAGAGCTTCACAATCTGGAAAAGATTTTTCCCAAATTTCAGACCAGCTTTTTGTGTGATAAAAACTGCTGTATTTTGAAGTTAAAACTAAATTCTCCCACTTTTTTTCATCAATCTGGTTTAACTTTTTTAGGGAAAGAGGCATCCGGCGCCAGCTTTATTTGCGAACCACCGCGATTTTGCCGGTGTGGTGGCGGCCGTTGGGTTCAAAGACAAAAAATAAATAAACGCCGCTGGCTACCAGTTCTCCTTTATCGTTGGCTCCGTTCCATTGATTGCCGGAATTGAGGGAAGCTACCAACTCACCGGCCAGATTATAGATCCTGATTTTGGCGCCGAAGGGGAGCTTATCGAAAGTCACTTTCTCACCGAAACCGGAAATCACTAAAGGATTAGGATAGGGCCGAATCTCGGTAAAACTTTGAGCGGCTACGATTCCGGATTCATATTTGGAAAGTCCGTTGCGGGTGGCTATCCAGACCTCGCCGTTTTTCTGGTTAATTTCGACCTGGTTGACGTAATTGTCTGCTAAAGGAGAGTTGTCCGTGGTAAGAATTTGTGATAGATTTTCGTTTTCATCCAAAACTCCCAGACCAAAGGAAGTGCCGATCCATTTGTTGTTTCTTTCATCTATACCGATGCTGTTGACCAAAAGACCCAAAGGCGCAATCGGTATACCGGTGATGAAACCATCCCGGTCTAATTTATACAAACCGCTGGTGGTACCAATCCAGGCTAAACCGATTTTATCCACCGCTACTGCGGTAATTCCGGCAAAATTAAATTGGCTGGAGGGATAATTAACCAAAAAATCATCGTTTTTTGACAGTGTAAAATTATAATTTAAATCGTCTAGTCCTTGATCAATATAACCAAGCCACACATGTCCCTCGGCCGCCAGGACTGGGGAAGGGTAAGTAATTACATTGGATTTAAGGCCGTCGCTTTTCTTGAAAACTGTCCAAGTGCTGGAAGTGCCGGCCTGCAGAGTGACCAAAACCGTTCCATCGGAGGCCTCCCGGTTGGCTAACCAGACATTCCCGTCTTCATCAATTGAAATAGAAGATACCACTACGAAGTTGTTGGAGCCGGTGACCGGTTTTAAGGGAGTATTCGTGTGATTGTAATTGCTCAAAGTTCCAGCTGAAGTCAATTTGTAAGCCCCTTTTCCCCAGCTTCCCAACCAGATATTATCCTGTTTATCTACTCCCACTGTAACAAATTGAGTGTTTAAAGTATCGATATTGAGCCAGTTATTATTCACATCCAGAACCGAAGCTCCGAAAACATCGTTGGCGCAAGCCAGATTCCCCTGGCTGTCAAAAGCTAAATCTATGAATACATTTGAAAGTGGTCCGGGAATCAATAGATTTTGCCAGCTGGAAGAAAGAAACTTAAACAACCCTTTGGCGGTCGAACCAACCCACAGGTTATTTACGCTATCTATTTCAACTGAATTTAGATCCGTGGTGGTAAGATTGAAATTTGGAACTGCCACCCAGACCGAATCCTGATACTGATAAACTCCATTATTGGTAACCGCAAAAAAAAGAGTGTCTTTGACTTTCAGTTCTCGGACCATTATTCCGTTTAAACCGGAAAAAGAAAAAGAGGTATCGGAGCTGTTGAATTTAAAGACACCGGATTGGGTTGCTAAAAAGAGAGTGTCCTTCCAGTCGGCCATGGAATTAATGGTGTGATTGGTCAAACCTTTGCCGCTGGTTTGATTGATTGAAACCCAGCGAGAAGGGTCCAAGAGATTGGGGTCAAATTTATTGGCAAAAGCCACCCCCGCCGATGTTCCCACCCAGACCTGGCCAGCTTTCAGAAAAACCGCCCGAGCTTCCAGCGGAGAGACCAGAGTTCCGAAATTTTTGTAGGTCTCTTTTATCTCCCCTTCATTTTTGTCCCTCAAGAAAAGTGATACACCCAAATTGGAGGCAATCCAGAACTGGTCTCCGTCCACAGAAATTTCTTTTAAAACCATCTTCTGCCCGCCGGCGTCTTCAAAATCATATATTTTCCAAGCTTGATTCGAAAGATTATATTTGGACAATTTTCCGTTGTTGGACCCGAACCACAGATACCCGGAGGTATCATAAGCCAGACAATTTATGGTAATCCCACCCAACCCTTGGGCATTGGTCATTTTGCTGTAAGAAAGATTACCGGTGTCAAGGATGGCTATGCCGCCGCAGGTGGCTGCGTAAATTTTATTTCCCACCGACAGCAACTGAAAAGCGGTGTTCATGTTGGTGTAAGTGGTCCAGTTTCCAGTGGCAGAATAGACGCTTTGGAAGCAAAAAAGAATTAGCAAGATCAGAGTCGTTTTTCTCATGCTTTACCTTTTAAATTTTGCCAAAACCAAGAAAATCAGACTCAGAAAAAATGAAACTAGGGCAACTATATTTACCTTCCTGGTATAAAAAGTTTCTTTATTTTTTAAAGGAATTTCACCTATTAAATATACTTGTTGAAATAGGCCGGTTTTCTCAATTATTTTTCCGTAAGGGTCAACCAGCATAGAAATGCCGGAATTGGCACAGCGGGCTATGCTGACTCTGTTTTCAATAGCCCGCATAACAGACATGGAAGCATGCTGGTAGGGACCCACCGTTTTTCCGAACCAGCTGTCGTTGGTGATGTTGACCAAAAATGTGGCGTTGTTTTGCACGAATTTTCTGACCATATCAGGAAATGCAATTTCAAAGCAGACCAAAGCGGCAAATTTCCCTTTGGGAAAATCAAAGAGAGTGTAATTTTCACCCGAGGAAAAATTGGCCTGGCCCAGTTGGATTTTATTTAGAGCTCTCATTTTGCCGGATAAAGGAAGCTTTTCAGCAAAAGGGACTAACTGCATTTTGTAATATTTATTGGCTAAGCCCTGCTGGGGTTGAAAATAAAAAACAGAGTTATAAAAGATGTACCTCTCATTTGCCACAGTCTCATAATCATCCGTCCCGAGCACAATAGGTAGATTCAGACTATCAGAAAGATTCTCCCCGCAGTGACTGCGGTTCCCTCTGGTCCCATCCGACCCCTGGGTAGTGAGCGAAAGGTGCGCCAGCCTAGTGAACAGCGCACTCGCACATCAATCGCTAAATTGAGCT
>JBIOYE010000037.1:0-5643 GCA_044870015.1 Candidatus Zixiibacteriota bacterium | reverse complement strand
CCAAAAGGTCTCCCCGGGATCTGACCTGGGTTCTGACGGCGGCTCTTTTGGCCTTGGTGCCAACTGCTTTAGTCTTGCACCAGCCGGATTTGGGAACTTCGATTGTTTTTGTGGTAATACTTTTTGCCATGCTTTTCTGGGCCGGGTTACCCTATTATTTTCTGCTTTTGCTAATTACGCCGATTTTCAGTTTAATCACCGCTTTTCACTGGATTTCCTGGGGATTATTTTTTGTGGCGCTTTTGATTTTTTTATATCATCTGAGACCCGGTTTATGGTTCTCCAGTTTTCTGGTCATTACCAATCTGGCCTGCGGAATTTTGACTCCTTTGGTCTGGCACCGGCTGCATGATTATCAGAAATTGAGAATCATCAGTTTTCTCAATCCGGGGAACGACCCTCTGGGTGCCGGTTATCAGATAATTCAGTCCCAGGTAGCCATCGGTTCCGGCGGTCTTCTGGGAAAAGGATTTTTACACGGCACGCAAAATAAACTGGAATTTTTGCCGGAGCAGCATACCGATTTTGTCTTTTCGGTTCTGGGGGAGGAGTTCGGTCTGGTGGGGGTTATAATTTTATTGGCTATTTTCGCTTTATTTTTATTCCGAGCCATGGGCATCGCCTACAAGTCCCGCAACCGCTGGGCTTCTTTTGCGGCCTGGGGGATTGCTTCCTATTTTGCTTTTCAAATTTTCATCAATCTGGGAATGACGGTGGGGATTATGCCGGTGACGGGTCTGCCTCTGCCGTTTGTCAGTTACGGGGGAAGTTCGCTTTTGGTGAGCTGGATTATGGTGGGGATTCTGCAGGCGATTTACAGCAAGGGATATGAATATTGATTATTGATTTTTTCCCCTAAATTAGTTAAAGTAGTTTCATGAAAAAGTTAGTTTCTTTCACTGGACTTGAGATTTTGCTTCTGGCCTTCATCAGCTTCAAACTCGGTGAGTCGGGTGATAAATCGGACAAATTATCAATCGAGGATTTTCCCATGACGGTTGGGTCTCAATGGACCTTTGTGAGGACTGATACACTAATCCGTCAAATAGGTAGGAGAGAACCTACTTATGTAACTGAAATAGAAACGGTTACTATTGAGGTAGTAAGAACAGACAAAAAGAAAAAGAAAGAAATAATTAGTAAATGGGTGCGGACATTTAATGCCGAAATTGATACACAATATGTAATTTTTAGCAAGGATACACTGGAGTTAACGACTCCGACAAATCCGGCTGGAAGTTATTTCGCTTTTAAAATTGCTTTCCCTCTCATAGTTGGAAATCGTTGGTTTGGACGATATGGGGAGCCCCCTCCAGATTCTTATAAGGTCGCGCAACCGGAGTCCTTGAAAGTAGAAGCCGGAACATTTGCAGACGCATACTTGATTGAGAGAGGCATTTGGATTCCAAACAATTCTATATATTTCAAATACTGGATTGTGCCTAAAATAGGGATTGTTAAAATGAGAAAATGGGACCAATATTTTGGTGAGTATACAATTGAAAACTGGGATTTAATTCGATATGATATTAAAAAATAAATAAATAGATTATCTGAACAAAACATGCATCCGACTTTATTTAAAATAGGGATTTTTGAAGTGCGGGCGTTCGGGGCGCTTTTAGCCCTTTCATTCATTATAGGAATTATCTTAGCGGCCAAACGGGCTAAAAAATCCGGCCTGGACCCCAAATTTATCATGGACCTGGGGCTGGTCATTTTAGTTTCCTCCATAATCGGTTCCCGCTTTTTCTACGTCATTTTCCACCTGGACGAATTCAAAGGACACTGGACCGATATTTTCAATCCGTTTCAGTCCTCCGGAGAATTCGGGATTGCCGGTTTATCCATGTTAGGGGGGGTTATTCTGGCCATCGCTTCCGGAATAATTTATATAGTTTTAAAAAAACAACCGCTGTGGAAAATTGCGGATATTGTGGCTCCCAGCTTTGTTCTGGGAATCGGGATTACCCGCTTGGGTTGTTTTTTAAACGGCTGTTGTTTCGGGGAGCCGACCAGCAGTTTTCTGGGAATTGTATTTCCTTCCGACTGCGCCGCGGGCTTCACATTCTCAAACGTGCCTTTGTATCCGACCCAGCTTTTTTCATCTTTCAAAGGATTTTTTATTTTTTTTGCAATTTTGTTTTTAGAAAGATACAAAAAATTCGACGGGTTTACTTTCTGGCTGATGCTGATGCTTTTTGCCACCGGCAGATTTATAATCGACTTTTACAGATATTACGAACCCAGCATGAGAGTAAACCTGTTAGGCCTAGACTGGTCGGTCAATCAGATTATATCTATTTTTATTTTTATTTTTTCAGGGCTTATGTTGCGGATTTTGAGTAAAAGAAAATCGGTCGGCACAACTTAAAAATTACAATAGTTGAATTATCTCAGCCCAATTATAAATCTCTCCCGAGTGGTTTTGGATTTTATCTATCCTCCGGTCTGTTTAATCTGTAGAGAAGTTATCAAAGAGGAAAATTCACAGAATCCCAGAGTTTCGGTCTGCTCGGTCTGCTGGAACAGTCTGGAAATCGAAGTGAAGCCGTATTGTTCCGAATGTAGACTGGACCTAGATATTGGGCAAACCCATAACTGCTCGGCTTACTTAGACAGAGTTTATTCTCTGGGTCTGTTCGATGGAAATTTTCAGGAGCTGATTCATCAGTTTAAGTACAAAGGGAAAGTTTCTGCGGGAAAAAGTTTGGGTATAAGATTGGCTCGGGAATTAAAAAAACAGCAGGTGTCGGATGTAGCTTACCTAGTCCCAGTCCCCCTGCATAAGGCCAGAAAAAGAGAAAGAGGATTCAATCAGAGTGAAATTGTGGCGGAAAGTTTGGGAGCTGAATTGAATTTAAAGGTTGAGAAAAATATTTTAAGCAGAATAAAAAACACCAAAGACCAGACCAAATTATCAATCGAAGAAAGAAAACAAAATGTGGCCGGAGCTTTTCAGGTTCGAGATACTCGGCAGATTTTATCGGATAAAAAAGTAATTTTGGTGGATGATGTCATCACCACCGGTGCCACTTTGAATGAATGCGCCAAAGTTTTGAAACAAGCCGGAGTAAAAGAAATTTTAGCAGTGACCATCGCCAAAGCCAGTTGAAAACTTGTTAAGTTTAAATTATTTGCTTGACAACTTAGGCAAGTTTCTTAATTTATGAAGGTCTTGAAAAATTCTGAATTTTTTGTCTGCCAAAAATTGATGAAACGAAATTTCAACTCCATGGTTCGACAAGCTCACCATAAAAAGGTGAACAGAAAATGAAAGTGGGGATTCTGACCGGGGGAGGGGATTGTCCGGGACTAAATGCCGTTATCCGGGCGGTGGTCAAAAAAGGAATCGCTGTTTACGGCTATGAAATCTGGGGTATTTTTCAAGGCTGGAAGGGGCTGTTAGAGCCAAATCTGACCGAGCAGTTAGACTTGAGTAAGGTTTCCGGAATCTTACATCGTGGAGGAACCATTCTGGAGACCTCCCGCACCAATCCTTTCAAAACCGAAAATGGAGGAGAGCTGGTAATTCAGAATATGAAAAAATTGGGCTTAGAGGCCCTGATTGCCGTAGGAGGAGAAGATACCTTAGGTGTAGCGGCCCAGCTCCATAAATTAGGAGTGAACGTGGTAGGTGTCCCCAAAACCATCGATAACGACGTGGTCGGGACTGATTACACTTTCGGTTTTGATACCGCAGTCAACATCGCCATGGATGCCATCGACCGGGTGCACACCACCGCCGAATCCCACAATAGAGTAATGGTGGTGGAAGTGATGGGACGGCACACCGGCTGGATTGCGATTGCATCGGGACTGGCCGGAGGAGCGGATTTAATTTTGATTCCGGAAAAACCGATGCATATCGACCGGGTCTGTGACTACATCAAGAAAAGACATGATAGGGGAAAAGATTTTTCCATCGTAGTGGTGGCGGAAGGGGCCAAGATTGCCTTGAGCGGCAAAAAAGAGTCGGATTTTGAATACATCGTGCAGGAAAGAGGACTGGACCAATTCGGTCATGTCCGCCTGGGAGGAATCGGAGCGATTTTATCGGAAGAAATAGAAAAACGAACCGGTTTTGAAACCCGCTATGTGATTTTAGGATACGTCCAGAGAGGCGGCTCGCCCACGGCTTTTGACCGGGTCTTAGCCACCCGCTACGGAATAGCGGCCATCGATTTGGTACACAAAAAAGATTTTGGAAAGATGGTCTGCTTAATAGGAAATAAAATTTCCTCCATCCCCTTGGCAGAAATAGCTAAAAAGACCAAGCCGATTGAAGAAGAATTGTATCAGATTGCGGAAGTGTTTTTCGGTTAAATAATTTGAAAACTTAAGGAGAGATAAATGCCCATCAGAGTGGCCATAAACGGATTCGGAAGAATCGGAAGATTGGTTTACCGAGCCGGAATGAGAAACTCCAAACTGGAATTCGTAGCGGTCAACGACCTGGCGGATGCCAAGACTCTGGCGCATCTTTTAAAATATGATTCCATTCATGGAAAATTAAATAATGAAATAAAAGTTGAAAACAGCAAAATCGTAATCAACGGAAAACCTCTGGAAGTTTTAAAACAAAAAGAGTTAGAGGGCTTACCCTGGAAAAAGATGGGAATCGATGTGGTGGTGGAATCCAGCGGAAGATTCACCGACAAGGAGACCGCTTCGGTTCATCTCAAAGACGGAGCCAAAAAAGTTTTGATCTCGGCTCCGGCCAAGGGGGCGGATGCCACAATTGTCCTAGGTGTCAATGACAATATCTATGACACAAAAAAGCACAACGTGCTTTCCATCGGCTCCTGCACCACCAACTGTTTGGCTCCGTTGGTTAAAATCATAAACGACAATTTCAGAATCCAGAAAGGGTTCATGACTACCATTCATGCTTACACCAATGACCAGGCCACGTTAGACCAGGTGCACAAAGATTTAAGAAGAGCCAGAGCCGCCAGTCTGTCAATAATTCCGACCACCACCGGTGCCGCCAAAACCATTTCTTTAGTCCTGCCTGAATTGGAAGGGAAGATGGACGGAGTGGCTATCCGCGTGCCGGTTCCGGCCGGTTCCATAGTTGATTTAACCTGCCTGGTGAATAAAGATACCTCAGTTGCCGAAGTCAATAAAGTTTTTAAAGAAGCGGCTAACGGTAAAATGAAAAGATATTTAGAATATACCGCTGACCCGATTGTCTCGGCTGATATAGTGGGTAATCCGCATTCGGCAATTTTCGATTCTCTTTCAACCATGGTGATGGGGAAAAATCTGGTGAAAGTTTTCGCCTGGTATGATAATGAATGGGGATTTTCCTGCCGGATGGTGGATATGTTGGAGAGGATGATGGGTGATTAATTTCTAGATGAACAAACTCACCCTCGACGACTTAGATTTAAAAGAGAAAAAAACTTTAGTCCGGGTCGACTTCAACGTCCCCATCCAAAACGGAGAAATCACCGACGATACTAGAATCTACGCTTCACTTCCCACTATAAAAAAAATTTTGTCTGAAAATGGCAAAGCCATCCTAATTTCTCATCTGGGTCGTCCTAAGGGTCGACAGCCGGAATTTTCCCTCAAACTGGTAGCCCAGAGGTTATCTCAAATTTTAGGCAGAGAAGTAAAATTTGTCGACGACTGCCT
>JBIOYE010000036.1:0-20814 GCA_044870015.1 Candidatus Zixiibacteriota bacterium | reverse complement strand
ATGATGAAGAAGCCAGGAGGATTTATCTGGGGGAGAGGTTTAAGTTGGATTAGAAAGAAAAAGTGTCTGAAATAGAGAAAATTATACTAACTTCTTGCTTTACTATACTTGGCGGTATTTTAATTTTTTCAATGGGTCAAATGATCTCTCGATTTTTCATAGACCCTGTCCATGAACAATTTAAGGGCATAGGTAATATTGCTTTTTTATTGGGGAGGTACGCAAACGTTTACTGTAACCCAGGTCCACTTTACCACCCAATGGGATTCTTAGATAAAGTGGCTGATGAAACAAGACAAAGTGCAATGTCTTTAGTATCTTCAAGTAATTCAATAAATCTATATGGGTTTTGGGAAAAGTTAGGTTTTATTATAAATAGAAGTGATGTATCAGTAGCAGTGAAACAGCTCATTGGATTATCAAATTCAGTCCACAAAGGTAATGGTGTTGAGAATTACGAGAGAATGAAAAAAATCGAAAAATTGCTTAAATTTAAAATATCAACAGTTGACTAAGATAGATAAAGGGTATTCTGAGATCTGGACTAAAAAAAGTCATTATAACTCCTATTGCTGCTTTTAGTTAGAGTCTGATATTATTTTCTACTTAACTCTTCCCTAACCACAACTAAATCAACCCCTTAGCCCTACCGATAATAGTAGTATGGGTGTACCCCGCCTTAAACATTGGCGGGTTAATTTTCCTATGGTCAACAATAGTCAAGTATGATATTATTGTTGACCATACTTGACTATGGTCAACAATAGTCGAAGATGATATTATTTTCCCAAAGGGATGGTCAAAATCATTATATTGACCTATTGACCATCTTTGACTATTGCTTACAGCAGATTTTGTCGTATATTATAACGAGGGAAGGGTGAAAAAATGGCCATGAAATTAGGGTTACAAATCGGACTTAGGCAAACGCTTGCCCCCCAGCTAATTCAGTCCCTGCGGCTCTTGCAAGTCCCTATCTTACGCTTAGAGCAAATCTTACGCCAGGAGCTATCCATCAACCCCATGTTAGAAGAAGTTGACACCTTAGAAACCGAAGAAGCGGATGCAGCTACAACCGAAGAGCCGGTAAAAGAAAAAAAAGAAGAAGAAAAAATCGACTGGGATGAATACTTAGGTGAGGAATCCGAATTTTCCGCTCCCCGCATAAGAGAGGAAGAGGAAAGAATAGAGGGAACCTCTTCTTATGAAAAAAGCTTATACGACCACTTAATCGAGCAGTTGAGCTTCTGCAAAATCACCGAAGAAGAATATCACATCGGGGAATTCATCATCGGCAATATCGACGACAACGGTTTTCTGACCATTTCCTTAGAAGAAGTCTGCAGCACTCTAAAATGCACACCGGAGCAGGCCGCCAAAGTCCTGCAGCTGATTCAATCCTTTGACCCGCCGGGAATAGGTTCCCGCGATTTAAAAGAAGTTCTGTCCATACAGCTAAAAGAAAAAGGATTAGAAAAAAGTTTGGCCTACAAAATCGTGCAGGAACATTTAACTGAACTGAACAAAAAATCCCCTTCCCAGTTAGCCAAAATTTTAGACGTCAGCCTGGAAAAAATTGAAGAAGCCCTGGAAGTCATTAAATCTCTTTCCCCCCAGCCGACTCTGGGGAAATTTACCATCGCGGCTCAAGCCATCGTGCCGGATTTAATCGTGGAAAAGATTGACGGAGAATTTGTGGTGTACCATAACGACAAATATGTCCCGCATCTGAGGGTCAGTCCGGCTTACAAAGATTTATTAAAGAAAGATAATCACTCTTCGGAAGAGACCAAAACCTACATCAAAGAAAAATTAGACCAGGCCCGCTGGCTGATCAATGCCATCAACCAGAGGAGAAGCACCATGGTTAAAGTCATGCAGGCCATTATCGAGCATCAGAAAGAATTTTTTGAAACCGGGAACAACTCCTTGAAACCTCTGACCATGGAAGAGATAGCCGGCAAGATCGGGATGCACGTGGCCACGGTTTCCCGGGTCTCCAACGACAAATATGTCCAGACCCCCTACGGAGTTTTTGAAATCCGACATTTCTTCGACAGCGGCCTGACCAAAGATTCCGGGGAGGAGATGTCCAAGAGGACTTTAAAAGAGAAAATCGAGCAGATGATAAAAAATGAAGACCCTTTGAATCCCTTGTCGGACCAGGCGATTTTTCAGCTTTTGCAAAAAGAGGGAATCAATTTAGCCCGCCGGACCGTGACCAAGTACCGGGAGGAGTTAAAAATCCTGCCGGCCCGGTTCAGGAAGAGGTCTGTTAAAGATAAGAACATCAAAATTTCAGATAAGCCGGAAGGAACCGAACCAACAACCTAATTTCCAGCTCCCCTTTCCTGCGCCGGGAAGGAGGGCCGTCAAGCTAAAGAAAGGAGTGCCTGATGCAGATTAGAATAAGAGGCCGTCACTTTCAATTGACCGAGGCCTTGAAGGAATATGCCGAGAAAGAAATAAGCCAGTTGGAAAAATTTTTTGACAATATTATAGATTGCCATTTAATTCTAGACACTGAAAGATACAAACAAGTAGCGGAGTTGATGGTAAAAGTTTACGGAACAGTTCTGACCAGCAAAGTGAAATCTGAAGATATGAAAGTTTCCATCGAAAAAGCAGTCGAAAAAGTAGCTACCCAGCTCAAAAAATACAGCTCCAAACTCAAAGAGAAAGATCCCAAAAAAATTGAAGCCCTTAAAAACAAGTCCAGCTCCATTGTGGAAACCGGATTTCCCGGAATTTAAAAAGGAGTTTTAGAATTTGGATTTAAACGTTGAAAAAATATATAAGGATAGAAAAGAGTTTTTAGAATTAAACCTTTTGACCAGTAACGACTGGGGGTTGAGAAAAAAAGTCCCCTCCAATGAAATCTTACGCCCCGGTCTAGCTTTGGCCGGTTTTACCACCCGCTTTGCTTTTAAAAGGACCCAGGTTTTGGGGGAAACCGAACTGGCTTTTTTGGCCAGTAAAAATAAAGAGCAGAGAAAAGAGATTTTAGAAAAATATTTTTCTTTTGATATTCCCTTGGTCGTGGTAACCAAAGGGATTGACCCGCCCCCGGAGCTGGTGGAAATTGCCAACCAGAAAAATGTGGCGGTTTTCCAGACTCAACTCACCACCACCGAATTCATACACCGGCTGTCGGCCTACTTAGACAGCTTATTCTCTCCTTCCGTCACGGTCCACGGAACTCTGGTAGATGTGCACGGAGTGGGCTTGCTTTATACCGGCAAAAGCGGCATCGGAAAATCAGAATGCGCTCTGGATTTGGTAGAAAGAGGTCACCGGCTGGTGGCTGACGACATGGTGAAAGTCACCAAAAAAACCTCGGAAGTGATTGTCGGCTCCGGCAGCGAGCTTTTGGGACACCATATGGAGGTCAGGGGAATCGGAATCATCGATATTGAAAAACTTTTCGGTATCCGGGCCATAAGGATGCAAAAAAGAATCGAAGTGGAAGTCCGATTGGTGACCTGGTCTGACACCATGGAATATGAAAGACTGGGCATCGAGGATAAGTTTACCAGAATCTTGGGAGTGGAAATCCCGGTCATAACTATCCCGGTTTCTCCCGGTAAAAATATTACCGTCATCTCGGAAGTAATCTCCATGAACCATATGCTAAAAGTTTACGGGGAAAATCCAGCTCTGCAGTTTTCCCGCCGGCTCACCGAAGAACTGTACCGCAAAAAGATGACCGCCGAATATCTGGAGTCCGATTTAGAATGAGACTTAAATGATAGGCGGGATAATCTTGACCCACGGGGAATTCGGTGCCGGTATTAAAAACGCCCTGGAGGGGATGATGGGAGAGCAGAAGGGGTTAATAGTCCTGACCAATACCGGGCTTTCCAAAGAAAAGTTAAAAGAAAGTTTAGAAGAAGCCATTGGAGAAGAAGAATTTAAAGAGGGTGTCTTTGTTTTTGTGGATATGCCCGGCTCCAGCTGCTGGCTGACCGCCAAAAGTTTAAAAGACTACCACCAAAAAGTTGCCATCATCACCGGGGTCAATATGCCGATGCTGGTCACCTTCTTCGGCAACCGGGAGCGGCTTTCCTTCGAAAAGTTAATCGAGAAGGTCAAGGAAACCGGACAAAAAGGGATTACCTAAAACCAGATGCCGATTCTTCTATTCCGCCTGGACGAAAGATTGATTCACGGGCAGGTATTTCTGGGCTGGGCTAATTTTTTGAAAGCTGAAAAATTAGTGATCCTCAATGACAGAGTTGCCTCCACTCGCCGGGAAAAGGGGTTGTATCTGGCTCATGTTCCGCCTGAAATCAAGGCCGTGGTCTTCTCCCTCAAAGAAGGTTTAGAGAAGATTTTGCAGGGTAACTTTGATAAAGAGAGGACCATTCTCCTGTTTGAAACTCCTCAGGATTTGTTGAAATTGGTCCAACAGGGGCTTAAAATTACAGAGGTCAATTTAGGTGGGATGTATTTTAAGGAGGGGAGAAAGCAGATTTTGCCGTATGTATATTTAAGCGAAGAAGAGATGGAGGCTTTCGAAAAGCTGTTCAAACTGGGGATTAAGGTCTTTTGCCAGGACCTTCCCACAGCCGAGAAAAAAGATTTGGAAATGTTATTGCATAAATTATCTTAGGTGAACCGATATAGTAGAATAAAGACAACATCATGGAGAACAGAAGCGCAGAATTAAAAGTAGGATTAGTAGTCCTAATAACTTTAGTAGCTTTGGTCTGGGGGATTTCCTGGATCAAGGGCTGGAATATCAGCCAGAATACCTACGAGGTCAAGGTTCTTTTCCCCAACGTGGGGATTTTGAACGTGGGTGACCCGGTCACGGTCTCCGGAGTGGAAAAGGGGAAGGTCAAAAAAATCGAGCTTTCAGCCGGTGAGGTTCTGGTCACCTTCGCCTTAGCTTCGGATGTGAAATTAAAAGAGGATGCCAAATTTGTGATTGCCAATGTGGGTCTGATGGGGGAAAGATTGGTGAATGTTAATGCCGGGTCGGCTGAAAAGCCCCTGGACTTATCCCAAATGCACAAAGGGAATTTTGACCCGGGGATCCCGGAGGTGATGGCTATGACCGGGGAGCTGGTTTCTGAAGTGCGGGATTTGGTCACCAGTTTACAGGAGGCGGTTGGCACAGAGCAGGGGAAAAGCTCTCTGCAAAAATCTATTAAGAATATGGAGAATGTTTCGGTGAGATTATCTAAATTTTTTGACAAAAATACCGGCAAGATGGACCAGGCCGTGGAGGAGTTTGTTTATTCCACCAGTCAGCTGAAGGATTTTATGCAGAATAATAAGCAAAAGCTCGAAAGCACGATTGATAAATGGAATAGTCTGACTACTACTCTGGAGGATATTTCCCAGTCGATGAAGAAGTTATCGGATAAGATTAATAACGGGGAGGGGAGTCTGGGGCAGCTGGTGAATGATACCACTTTGTATGCGGATTTGAAGAGGACCATTAAGAATGCGGATGATTTGATTACGGATATTAAGAAGAATCCGAAGAAGTATCTGAAGTTGGAGATTTTCTAGTTTTTCAAACCGTTCCTTCAGGAGCTACTCCTGACGGCTATTTTTGTAGCGGTGCGATTTATCGCACGGAGAAATGTTGTCGGATGAATCCGACCGCTACCTTTGACCTCACCCCTACCCTCTCCTACAGGAGAGGGGGTTAATTCCCTCTCCTTAGAGGGGAGGGTAAGGGAGTGGTAAGTTAAGGTAACGCTAGACTCAGCTTGTCCTCAAGCTGGGAAAAATCAATATATAATCCCACGTTGAGGACAACGTGGGTCTACGAGCTGGGATAAGTTTGAATATTCTAACTTATAATCTCTTCCAACTTCTTCTTCATCCTCCCCACATGCGTTCCCTCCCAATAAACTTTTTTGCACTCCGGGCAAATCACAAAATTCTCCTGGGTCTTATACACATAGGGCCAAACCGTATCTTTCACCTTCTCTTTATCAATCTTTTCCAAAACTCCATTACACTCCAGACAGCGGGTAAAAAATCTCTCCGGCTCAAATTGTAATTTTAACTTCTGCGCCACCTCTTTTACCTGCTCCAGAGGGTCAGAGCTGTAAATCCAGACAAAGTTTTTAGCATTTCTGATTTTAGGAATCTTAGCATCCCGGGTCAGAATAATCCGGTCTTCAAGAAGAGCAATTTTCAAAAGCTTATTATCCGGCAGGTCCTTCTCATAATAAGTATCCAACCCCAGAGTTCTCATCCATCTGGCTAACTTCCCTAACATATCATCACAAATAAACTTCATAAAAACCTGTGGTTTCTGCTATTAAGATAATCCCTATCCAGAATTTGTAAAGTGGCTAAATTGACACCCATCTCATAAATAAATATATTGGCTTATGCCCCATGATTTTAAAAAAGTAGCTGTCGATACCTGCCTCAAAGCCGGGGAGCTTTTGAAAAAGAGTTTGGGGAAGGTCAATAAAATCAAATACAAAGGGGAAATAAATTTAGTCACCGAAGTCGACACTAAATCCGAGGACATAATTGTCACCCAATTAACCTTAGTTTTTCCCACTCACTCCATCTTATCCGAAGAAAGAGAGAAAATCGAGCGAGGTTCGCCTTATAAATGGATTGTGGACCCTCTGGATGGGACTACCAATTTTGCCCATGGTTTGCCAATTTTTTGCGTTACCGTAGCCTTAGAATATGAAGGTGAAGTAATCTTAGGAGTAATCTACAATCCCAATTTAGAAGAACTGTTCGTGGCTGAAAAAAAGAAGGGTGCCTTTTTGAATAACAAAAAAATTTCTGTCTCCTCCACCGAGAAGCTGTCAGCTTCTCTCTTAGCCACCGGCTTTCCCTACGATATCCGCACCAGTAAAAACAATAACCTGAATCATTTCGCCAATTTTGCTGTCAGAGCCCAAGCCGTCCGAAGAGCCGGCTCTGCCGCTCTGGATTTGTCTTACACAGCTTGCGGCAGGTTTGACGGTTTCTGGGAGTTCAAATTAGCCCCCTGGGATTGTGCGGCCGGTGTTTTGTTAGTTCAGGAAGCTGGAGGAAAAGTGACCGACTATAAAGGCAATCCGGTAGATATATATAAAGGAGAGGTTTTAGCTTCCAACGGAAAAATACATCAGGAGATGATAGAGGTGCTGAATCTAGCTATGGTCAACAATAGTCATAGTCAATGATACTCAAAGATGATAGTATCATTGACCATCTTTGAGTAATAATGGTATTATTGTCCCAAAGGGATGGTCAAAATCATTATATTGACCTATTGACCATTATTGACTAAAGAGGTCTAAGGTTTCTCGGCTTTACTTTCCTGTAGCAGATTTTTTACCAGCTCTTCAATCTTTTCAATCTTAAAGGGCTTGACCAGATAGCCGTCCGCCCCTTCTTGGGTGGCTCTCTGCTGGGTATAAGCTAAAGAAAATCCGGTAATCATAATCACCGGCAGTTTGGGCTTTTTCTCCTTTAAGCTTCTCAAAAACGATATTCCGTCCATTTTGGGCATTCTTATATCGGTAATCACCAGGTCAAACTCCTCCGTATCAATTTTCTTTATGGCTTCCTCTCCATCTGTGGAACCCTGGGCCTGGTAGCCCATGGCATTCAGAGTTTCCTGCAGCATGGAGACCAGAACTTCATCGTCATCCACAATCAAAATTTTCTTGCAGGATTCAGGCGGGATTGAGGTGTTGGATTTTTTGTGGGTCAAAGCGGTCTTGATTAACTCCTCCATTTTCCCAATTCTAAAGGGTTTGGCTAAAAACCCGTCCGCCCCGGATTTCAGGGCTTGGTCTTGGTTGTAGGCAAAGCTGTAGGCGGTAATTATCAGAACCGGCAAATCCGGCTGGGTTTCTTTTATCTTCTTCAGAAGCCGTACTCCATCCACCTTGGGCATCTTGATGTCGGTGATGACAATGTCCACTTTCTTTTGATTTAGGACGGCTAAAGCCTCCTCGCCGTTGGCCACACCCCAGGTCTGATACCCCATGCTGGTCAGGGTATCTATCAACAGATTGCGGATGACTTCATCATCATCCACTACTAAAATTTTGGCATTTTTTTCCATTTTGCACTTTTTTCGGCTAAAATGCAGTTTTTTAGTATATCGAAACTTTTGGGTCTGGGCTTAAGAGGAATTGACTCAAAAGTTGAAATATTTACCAACCCTAACTTACGATTAAACAGCCTGTCAGAACCTGACAGTTTGATAATAGCTCTCAAATTTAGCATTTTTTGAGAGATACAGATTGTGTCTGAATTACGACTTAATCATCTAACTGCGAATCAGACCCAAAAGCTTTTTGGTCTCTTGTTGTAGCAGTTCCGGAGAATCAGCTTCCACGTTCAATCTCAAAAGCGGCTCGGTATTGGACGGTCGAACATTGAACCACCAGTTATCGAATTCCACGGTCAATCCGTCCAGATGGTCGATTTTCCCTTTAGAATAAACTTTTTCAATCTCTTTCAATTTCCCAGGCATATCCTCGACTTGGCTATTTAATTCCCCGGAGCGAAAATAGCGGTCAATTTCTTTAACCAGTGCCGAGACCTTTTTATTCTCTTCCGATAAAAGCTCTAGAAAAACTACCAGAGTAATCAGGGCCGAGTCGGCATAAAAATTGTCTCGAAAATAAAAATGGCCGGAATGCTCCCCTCCGAATATAGCATTATGTTTTTTCATCAAGAGTTTTATCAAAGCATGCCCGACTCTGGTCTTTACAGCTTGGCCGCCGTTTTCCTGAATAACCCTGGGGACAGTCCGGGAACAGATGATATTATATAAGATGGTAGCGTCTTTTTCTTTTTTTAACAGGCTCTTGGCCACTAGAGCAGTGACTATATCCCCTCCCAACATCTGGGCTTTCTCATCCACAAAGAAGACTCTATCGGCATCCCCGTCAAAAGCCGCTCCTAAGAAAGCTTTTTCGGACAAAACTTTTTCCTGCAGGAATTTTAAATTCTCCGGTTCAATGGGGCTGGCAGGGTGATGGGGAAAAGAGCCGTCTAATTCAAAGAACATAGGAATCAATTGACAAGGTAGATGAGCAAAAAGTTTAGGTGTCAATAAGCCAGCCATCCCATTGCCAGCATCAACGACTATTTTAAAGGACTTGATTTTTTTAACATCTACAAATGATAAAATATGCCAGATGTAGTCATCAGTTACATCTTTTTGGATTAAGCTTCCTTTTTTCTTAGAAGTCGAAAACTTCCCCGATGAAATGATTTGCTGGATTTCTTTTAGCCCGCTATCCCCGCTCAAAGGGACTGCTTCTTTTTGGCAGATTTTAAAGCCGTTATATTCTTTGGGGTTGTGCGAGGCGGTAATCATAACTCCTCCGTCAAAGCCGAAATTCCCGACGGCAAAATAAAGCTCATCGGTGGAGCATAATCCGATATCCACCACATCTGAGCCAGCTTCTAATATCCCTTTAGTCAGATTCTCAAATAGAGCCGGTGAGGAAAGGCGCATATCCCTACCCACGGCAATATTGCTGGTTTTCAGATATTCCACCAGAGCTTTTCCTACCAGGTAAGCGGTCTCTTCATTTAACTGAGCAGGATAGATTCCTCTGAGATCGTAGGCTTTGAAAATAGAAGGGTCGATTTTGGGCATCATAAGACAATATAATTTAGAAGAATTTTAAGTCAAATCTTTCAGTTTTTATCCCTTTTTGTTATATTGGTTTGAATTATGGCAAAACTATCTTTAAGATCAGTCAACAAGCTCTTCGACACCCAGGAAGCGGTCAAAGACTTGAACTTAGAGGTTCTGGACGGACAATTTGTGGTCTTGGTTGGTCCCTCCGGTTGCGGGAAATCCACCACCTTAAGGATGATTGCCGGGCTGGAATCCATAACCTCCGGTGAAATCTGGATAGGTGATAACCTGGTCAACCGCGTCCTCCCTAAAGACCGGGATGTGGCTATGGTGTTTCAAAATTATGCCCTCTATCCTCATATGACGGTTTTTGAGAATATCGCATTTCCTCTCAAAATCAGAAAACTGCCCAATTCCGAAATTCAAGCCAGAGTCAAGGAAGTTGCCAAACTCTTAGAATTAGAATCTTATCTGAATAAAAAACCGAAAGTTTTATCCGGAGGGCAGAGACAGAGAGTGGCTTTGGGACGCGCCATTGTTCGAAAACCCCAGGTTTTCCTGTTTGATGAGCCTTTATCCAATTTGGATGCCCAGCTTAGAACCCAGCTGAGAGGTGAATTGATTAAGTTACACCAGAAGTTAAAGACCACCTCAGTTTATGTTACCCACGACCAAGCCGAAGCCATGACTTTGGGGGAAAAGATTGTGGTTCTAAAAGACGGCCTGACCCAGCAAATCGGTACCCCGGCGGAAATCTATAACTCCCCCTCCAATATATTTGTAGCCGGCTTTATCGGAACCCCCAAGATGAATCTAATAAAAGGGGATATTTCCCCCAGTCCGGAAGGCTTATTTTTCCATAACGATTTTAAATTAGCGTTACCCCAGGAAAAAATGTCCACGTTAAAGAATTACCCGCAGATTATCATTGGTCTAAGACCTCAAGCAGTTTCTTTAGCAAGCGCTGCTTCTAATAAGAACTGGGTGGTGAAAGCCAATTTAGAGTTAATAGAGAACTTGGGAGGGGAGAAATACTTTTACCTGAATTTAAAGGGTGAGAAATTAGTGGCTCAAGTTAAAGATGATAACAACTATCCTCTGGATTCCCCGCTGGAAATATTTCTGGATTTAAAGCAGGCCTATTATTTTGACCCTCAAAGTGAAAAGAGAATAGCATAGCTTGCACACTCTCTTGGCGGACCCAAGTTGTTCTCAACTTGGATCTGCCAAGCTAGTTAGCTATCCCCTATTCTTGCTAGATAATTGCCTTAAATGATATCTGATACTTTCTGAGTAACTAGAATATAAATTACCTCTTTTATCTCTTATTCTATATATAACACTTGTAAGCAAAGGATTAATAAGTATATTGTCGTAACTCTGCTGACCCCCATTAGCCAGCACTGAATCGATTTGGGTAAAAGCCGTCCAGCCCCCATTTCTGGATTTATCTGAGCGTTCTATTAAGACCCAGTCTCTGGCAAAAGTTGCATTAAGCCAGCTCAATTTTAAAGTCGAAGTATTACTCTGAATTACTGCAAGATTTGTGGGCGGGATCAAAGGTGCTTCCTGTACAGAAACGGCAACAGTCGCCACTCCTACTGCTCCGCTATCGTCAATTGCACTAGCCTGAATAGTATGCAAACCTAGAGACAGACCGGTTTTTGTGAAATTCGGACCAGACCCTATGCTACCATCAATGCTGGATGTCCATTGGAGGCGATAAGAGATATCCCCATCCTCAAGATCCAATGCATTACCTGCAAAAGTAATGGTATCCGTGGGCAGCCACGCTGAATTATCCAGGGGTGAGATAATTTTTACCGCCGGTTTTCTATTGCCAGGGTTGCCCGACAAATTTCCAGCCGACACTAAATTTTCAGGGTTGCCATCCGGGTCCTGGGTATTACCATCAGTTCTCCAGAGTGCTTGGAATTCACCTTTATCGATCAAATTTTGCCGGATGTTCCAAACAGCCAGGGAATCAAAAGCTCGGCCATTTTCCGCAATGTATAAAGCAACCGCCCCAGTAACATGAGGAGAGGCCATGCTGGTGCCAGAAAATCTGGCATAGGCCCCACCTTTATAGGTTGACAAAACATTGACTCCGGGTCCGGCTAAATCTATACCAGCCCCGGTGGAAATTACCGGATTACCCGGTGCAACGAATTTGCTGTAATTACTAAAACTTGCCAGAGCATCGTCCGGTCCATAGTACCAGGTGCCACCTTGCCCACCTGATTTACCGTCTAAATCGGTCATGGCCGAGACAGACATACACTGGGTTAAACAGGCCGGCAGAAAGTCGTCGGTGGTAAAAGGTATCCCGTCTGAGCCAAAAATATCAACGTAACTATTACCGGCCGCAACCACCACTACGATTCCGGTTGAAACGGTTTTACGCATGGCATCATGCACGGCTTGAAGATAACCGCTTCCACCCAGACTTAGATTAACCACTTCGATTTCACCAGAATGGAGCGCGGCATAGTCTAATCCGGCAATGACCCAAGACCAAAATCCAGAACCAGAAGAATTTAGCACTTTAATACTCCAAATTCTGGCTCCCGGTGCCACCCCCACTACTCCTATAGTATTATCAATAGCTGCCGCAGTTCCAGCCACATGGGTTCCATGTCCGTGACCATCTAAAACCCCTTCACCCGTGAAATCAACTCTTCTATAAATATTCAGGTCGGGATGCAGGGAGTCGCAACCAGTATCAATAATTCCAATATCAATATTCACTCTTTCATCGATGGTATCGATCTTGGCCAATGGATTCAAGTCCGCATCTATTCGGTCTATACCAACTGGCAAAATCTGGGTACTCAACGGCACAACTTCAATTTTCATATCTGGAGGTAAACTCACAATTAAATCCGGCTCGATCATTTTGACCCGGTTGTCCTGAGACAAAGCTCTAAAAAGTCCCGGACTTAGATTGGCTGAAAAACCGTTCATGACCTTATGAAATTTCAGTTTAGGTAGCACAGCGTATTCATTAAGAAGCGAGTTTTGGTCGACCGCTTCTTGGAGGGTGATGATATACCTGCCATAATTCTCAATTTCAGCCGCTGGATTGGCGGTCTGGCTTTGGGTAGGTTTTTTTTGGCAGGAGACGATCATTACAAAAACTCCCAGCAAAAAAATGTACAATTTAATTGACCTTAACATAGTTTCCTCCCCCGGTTTAAATTTGCTAAGCCTTACTAAACTTTAAACTTGTAGAATTAAGCTATGCCAGCTGGATTGTGAACGGCTGACCCCCAATTAGTGACTGCAGATGAAAAGGAGAATGGGAAATTTATAAAATCAACACTAGCGCTTCAGGATGCTGATTCCCATAAAAAGGACGGAAGTAAAAGGCAAAATCTTGAAAATAGAAAAGGTGGTAATCACCGAACCCCAGTAAGCCAAAATCAAGGAGGGAACGAAAACATATAACACAATCTGAAAAGCGATTTTCAGAATTCTAAGCAGAAGCTGAAAGGCAAAATAGCCCGAAAGCAGGTAAAAAGTAGCCAACCCCCAGGGTCCGAAATGCTCTTTTATGTAGACACTTATCTGTTGCACTTTTTCTCCCATATGTGAAATGGCTTCCAACATTACTCTTCCACCGGTTCGATGGTGAAACTTGATTCCCCTACTTTTTTCAAACCGCTCATGCGGGTGGTCAAAAAATTGCGGGTGGTAATCCACTTTTCCGACATTCTTAAAACCTCTTCCGGAGTGGCTTCCTCTTCCCAATCAAAAATTAAGTGGTCGATGTAGGTCTCATCCACCACTATATTCTTCAAACTTAAGCTGAATTTTATCTTCATTTTTGGGCTTCCTTCATTATTTAATTCAGCAAAGCATTTGCCAAAAAAATCACAAAACAGAAGAAGTTTCTAAGAGCTTGAGGTATTGGTAATTACAGAAGAGTATGATTTTTATACTGCCGGGAAATAGCTCTTTTTCTGGCAAAAATGTGGGGTAACGGCTATAAAATATGGCTTGTGACAAATAACTTTTTGCAAAATTTCCCAAAAAGTTCTTGCCAAAACCAAGCCAGATTGGTATATTCGGACAGAGGGGTAACAGAGGATTCCAAGAAAGCTTCTAACTCAAGGAGGTTTGAAGTGAAACCACAGCTATTGATTTTTGTGTTCATTTTCGCTTTCTTTTTTATGGTTGCCAGTCCCGCTTTTTCCCAGGATCCCAACGGTTCGGATACTTTGTTTATAGACTGTACTCCTCCGGATTATTATGCGGCCGAATCCATGAAGGTAAGTTTTGACATGCGCTTAAAGACTGACAACAGCGGTCTGGGGAATGATATTACCAGCCTGGGGGTTCCTCTGCTTATCACGATCACAAATAATGCCAAAGCCAAAGCCAGAATCGACACCTCCACCACCCGGGTTTTTTCCGGGACAGCCGTACAGGGATGGAATATCAAGAAGGTAACTGTCAGCTCCAACGGGGGCAGTCCCACTTTTTTCCCCCTTGAGTTAACTCTGAATGCGGTCAATTTCTCATCCACAAACTTGTTCGGTCCGGCGACCTATACCCTGGCTCATCTTAATTTCATAGTGAAAGATACCTGTACCATCTGTATCAATATCGGGCTAGGGGAAACACCCCTGTGTTTATCTACCTTAAGCAGTGGTTGCTATTCACCCCGATTTGTCAAAAGTTGTTGTCGGGTGAGCGCCACTGATTGTGTAGCCAAAGCCGGTGATTGCAATGAGGATGGTGTACTGGACTTAAATGATTTAATGTTTTTGAGTAATTTCCTGTTCAAAGTAGGACCGGCTCCCATGCCGTTATGTCGCGGGGATTTTAACGGCGACAAAGTGGTAAACTTTACAGATGTGTTTTATGGCATCAACTATTTTTTCAAAATGGGTCCGGCTCCTAAGGGTTCCGGAGCTTGCTGTTTGTAGTTTTTTCTCGTTCTTAGATATCTCAAAGCTTTTTGAGTTAGCTCTTGGCTAAAAATGCCAAACTACCCTCTTTTGCTTTCCGTTTAAAATACAAGCATCCATTTGACTTTTCCATACCAAAAATTAGATTTAAGTCCGTAAACGAGAATGAAAAAGAAAACTCAATTTTACCTGATTTCCTTAATCATATTGCTTCCAACCCTGGCTCATTACCTAACCCCGCCGGATAAACCGCTTTTACACGATATTTACAGGCGTCTATACTATCTTCCTATAATTTTAGCCGCTTTCACTTTCGGGTTAAAAGGTGCCTTAATCTCCTCTGTGACTGTAAGCCTTGTTTTTATCCCCCATGTCTTCCATCGTTGGGGGGAGATTCACCTGCAGACCATGGATGCCTTATTTGAGATTTTACTTTACAATATCGTGGCCTGGGTAAGCGGTGTCTTGGTTGAGTCAGAAAGAAAGCAGAGGGCCAAGCTAAAAGAAGCCCAGGAAGAGCTAATTCAAGCCAATAAATTCAAAGTTTTGGGAGAGCTGGCTTCCGGCATGGCACATGAGATAAGGAATCCCTTGGGTTCGATACAGGGTTCTTTAGAGATAATAAAGGATGACTATAAGGAAGGGGATAAGAAGGCGGAGTTCCTGAACATTCTTTTCAAGGAGATTAAAAGGCTCAACCGAGTAGTAACCGATTTTTTATCATACGCCCGTCCCACCCGTCCAGCACTGGTTGACTGTGACTTAAACCAGCTTATTTCCGAATCTATCTCCATCATAAAGCCGGAAGCTGATAAGAAGCAAGTGGTTTTAAGAACCCAGTTCCCTTCCGAATTTCCCCAAATCCAAGCCGACCCTTCTCAGCTTAAACAGGCCTTTTTGAACTTACTTCTGAATTCTTTGCAGGCCCTGGAAAATCCGGGTGAAATTTCGATTACTTCAGAAACCAGTAACGGCTGGATAAGTGTGGAAATCAAAGATACCGGGCCCGGTATTTCTCCGGAAAACCTGTCCAAAGTCTTTACTCCTTTCTTTACCACTAAAAAGGAAGGGGTGGGCTTAGGTCTGGGGATAGTCGAAAGAATCGTCCAGAATCACAAAGGCAAGATAACGGTAGAAAGTCAATCAGGGGAAGGAACGGTTTTCACCATAAAACTCCCGCAGAAGGCATGAGAAAAAGTAAAATCTTACTGATTGACGACGATTCCTCGCTTCTGCGTGTGACCGAGTATGGTTTGAAAGAAAAAGGGTATGCGGTCTTTGCCTTCCCGGAGCCAAAATCGGCCTTGGACTTTTTAAGAAAAGAAGAGGAGATTGATTTAGTCCTGTCAGATTTAGCCCTGCCGAGTATGGATGGAATTTCCGTTCTTAAAGAAGTCAAAAAATCTGCCCCCCAGACCAGGGTCATCATCATAACCGCCTTTGCCACGGTCGAAACCGCCGTGGAAGCCATGAAACAGGGGGCTTCGGATTATATCACCAAGCCCTTCAGCCAGGAAGAGCTGGTCTTAGTAGTCAAAAAAGCACTTAAAGAAAAATTTTTAGAAGAAGAAAACCAGAAGTTGAAGTTTCAGCTGCAGGAGAAATTTCGCTTTGAAAATATAGTGGGTGAATCTTCCCAGATGCGGCAGGTCTTCGAACTGATTGCCAAGGTCTCTCAAAGCAACTCCAACGTCTTGATTTTGGGAGAAAGCGGAACCGGCAAGGAATTGGTTGCCAAAGCCCTTCATTATAATAGCCCATTTAAAGAGGGTCCCTTTGTGGCGGTTCAGTCAGCTGCCATTCCAGCCAATCTCCTGGAATCTGAGCTATTCGGCTACGAAAAAGGGGCTTTCAGCGGTGCCTTTAAAACCAAAGCCGGAATGTTCGAGTCGGCCGATGGCGGATCAATTTTTTTGGATGAAATAGGGGAGATGTCTTTAGAGATGCAGGCCAAGATTTTAAGAGTCATCCAGGAAAAAGAATTCACTCCGGTGGGTGGAACCAAACCTATCAAAGTACAACTCCGGATCATAGCTGCCACCAATTTAGATTTGGAAAAACAGGTCAAAGATAAAAAGTTCCGGGAAGACCTTTATTACAGGCTGAATGTCATTGCCGTCAATCTCCCTCCCTTAAGGAAAAGAAAAGAAGACATTCCGCCCCTGGTCGAATTTTTCCTAAGCAAATACAACCAGCCGGATAGCAAAATCAGTCAAGAAGTCTGGAATGTTTTTGATAAGTATTCCTGGCCGGGGAATGTCAGAGAATTAGAAAATATCATTGAAAGAGCTCTGGTTTTGAAAAACAAGAAAAATTTGACCCTGGAAGACTTGCCAGCCAAACTGACCCAAGATGCAGAGTTTACCGGAAACGACTTTTTAAAGGAGTTTCCCGAGACCGGGGTCAAATTGGAAGAGCTGGAGAAATCCCTGATTTTGAAAGCCCTGCAAAAAAGTCAGGGTAACCAGACCCAGGCCGCCAAGCTTCTGGGTTTGACCCGGGCCACCCTCATCTACCGGATGGAAAAGTTCGATCTGCATCTGTGAAAGAAAAGCTTCACTTAGCCCTTAAAACCCAGAATCATCTGCTGTGAGGTATCGCTGTTGGAGTTGCCTCAGCAAAGTTCATCCCCTCCTCCTTTAAGAACTGCAGTAAATGTGAAGGAGTTTGCATAATCGACACAATTAACCGATATTTAACTTGTCCTTAATAATCTAATAATGCTAAGAAATTATTCTTTAAGTGCTCATAATGAAGAACGCTTAAGCCGGATGATAAAATTTGACACAATCTGAAGCCAACTGGATGGCACTGATTTTGCTGAAAAAGGCCTCAAAACCTCGGCACAGATTAAATGCAGATAGAGAGAAGAGTTGGGCTAAAAAAAAATGAAATTTTTTTCATTTTTCACTTGACAAACTGAGGCAGGGTATATATATTAAAGGCGGAGATTGGGTAATCACTTCAAACATTTAGGCCTGGTCTGCAAGTAAATTGTCTGTGAGTTTTTTGATTTGCCGCCGAGGGGGAATTAAAAAACAGGAGTAAAAGTACAATTAAAAGGAGTCATCTGCACCAAACTTGTTAGAGGTTTTTTTTACTAATAAGAAGCAATTGTAATTGAGGGGGAAGGAGATGACTCTGATGAAGTTTAATTTAGTTTTACTTATCCTAATATCGCTTATGTGGAGTAGAAGCAGTTGGAGTGAGGAGCAGGCGAATCCTTCGGTAGCCGTAGCGGGAACAGCTACTCAATATAAAACCGTCAACTTCAAGGTTCCGGTTTATTTAAATAATCCCGATGAGCAGATAGGTGGATTTGAGATGTCGTTCGGACTGGATTACGGGCTGGCGGTAGATTTTATCGCAAGTATCGATACGGTGGGAACTTTAGTAAACAAATTTGATTACTTAGATGTGAGTGTGGTGGGAGATTACATTACTATAATCGGGGTAGCCGACCAGGATACCACTCCTCCTTCTGGGGTGATAGGACCAGCCAATGGAATTTTATTTAACTTGCTGGTGAATATAACCTCCAGCTGTCTGGTGTATAGCGAGACCACTCTCACTGCCATCCAGGTAGATACACTTCATTCTCATTTATCCAAACCTGAAACTGGAGAATTAATTGATTCAGTCCAGTTCTTTAACGGGTCAGTCTACGTTCCCGGTCTGTGTGTTTACGGAGATGCCAATGCCAATGGAACAGTAACCCTAGCGGATATTATCTATCTAGTAAATTATGTTTTTAAAGGAGGCATTCCTCCCTGTCCGGAGAAAGCCGGAGATGCCAATAAGAATAATGTGGTTAATTTATCTGATATAATTTTTTTGGTTAATCATGTTTTCAAAGGCGGGCCGGCACCTTGTCCCGACTTGTCGGGATAACAAAAAAGTAAAATTAGCATGAAGATTAGTTTCCTAACCTTTAACTTTAAACTGGATTTGAAAGGAGGTGGAGGAAAGAAGGGGCAAAAGAGAGACCAATAGGTGATAAACAGTGAGTAAGGAGGTGAATAACTTAACCTTTAAGTTATAGAGGGGGAGAGTAAAGATGTGGTCCGCATAAGGCGGACCGAAAAAGAGAAGTAAGAGTTAAATAACCTTTAACTTGAAGGAGCAAGAAGATGAGACGTAACGTGTTTTTTATTTCGATACTTGCATTTCTGTTTCTTCTATCTGGCCTGAGCTGGGGGCAAGATCCTGTTGGCCCAGATAGCGCTTATATAGATTGTACCCCTCCGGATGTCTTTGTAGCACCGGGACCAGCGACTGTTTGCTTCGATTTGAAGTTAATAACTGACAACCTTGGTTCCGGAAAAGACATTACTGGAATGGCGCAAGTTTTATTGATTACCAACAGCAATGCTGCTGCAAATCCAGTTTTGGATACCACCGTAGCTACTACTTATAATGGCGGTGCCTTTCCGGGACCGGGTGGACCGGGCTGGGATATCCGCACCACCTTCGTTCCTACCAACGGTGGTGACCCGAGCATCTTCCCCCTGAAATATCAATTAGGACAGGTGGAGTTCTCCGAGGCCGGTTTATTGGCTGGAACTTATACGGTAGCCCGTATATGCCTGGACGTGGAAGATACCACTACAATTTGTATTGACACCTCCAGCACTCAAACTGTAACGGGTTTTGACATAACCACCTCCGATGTGTCCAGCTACGACCCCAGATGGGCGGTCGGTGGCTATTGCTGTCAGGTTACCCCTTGTACACCTGCAGCAGCTCCAGTGTGTGATGTACTCCCACCCACCCAATCTGGACTTTCCGGTTCGTGCATTCATATAGATGCGGTGGCAACCGATGCCGACCCTTTGTGTTGCAACACTTTTGTCAGCGCTACTTGTGATATCTTGGAAGATCCGGCCAGTGAGGCGGGAGCTACTTGTTCTCCAACTTTGGGTAGCGGCTTTGCCGACGTTGACTTTGACTGGTGCACCAGTGCAACAGACGAAGGAACTTTCCATGTGGTATTTACCTTCACCACCGATTGTGATGAGGTAGTTGCCTGTACCGCAGAAGTTAACTTAGTTGCCAAGTGTCTGTTCGCTACCATTGGTTCAGCCACCGGCAGCCCGGGTTCCAAAGTTACGGTGCCGATTACTATTGACGCCTCTGGCACCAGCGTGGGCGGATTCACTTTCTGTATTGAATACGACCCGGTGATGTTGACCTTTGTCGGTTTAGAGAGAGGTCTATTCTTTGATGAGCCAGGTCCGTTTGCCGGCAGCTACAAGTGGCATTATTTGGTATGGAGAAACAATCCCTCTACCGTCATACACAAATTTAAACTCTGTGTAGTCGGTATTGGAAAACTGTACTACTATGATGGCAAGTGTATGGCTCAAGGCGATTCGGGAGTCTTGAACTTAACGTTCAGACTATCCAACAACGAACTGTACCGCTGCTTCATTTCACCCATTGTCTGGGAATTACTGGATCCAGAATGTATAGTGAATGCCTTCAGTGACTGCAGTGGTAACGTGGTCAACGTACCGGATGACACCTTGTACTTCAATCCCAATTTGTGTCCCGGTCAATTCCCCAAGCAAGATGTCGTAGCTTGTGTTCGTCTCAATAACGGTGGTGTAATCTTCCGTTGTGAGATAGACCCGCTGGTCAGGGGAGATATCAACGTCAATGGATTCCCCTATGAAATCGGTGATGCGGTGTTATTTGCCAATTACTTTATTTCCGGAATCGGAGTATTTAGTGCAGACCCGGAAACCAGGGAAAGACAAATAAACGCTACCGATATCAATGCCGACGGTCTACCTTTAAGCGTGGCTGACTTGGTCTACTTGCTGAGAATTCTATCTGGCGACCAAGCACCGTTGGGTGGAGCTAAGCTAGCCCCAATTGCCAGTTCTGTTGATGCAATTTACAATGGCACGAAGGTTTCAACCAAAGGAGAGGTTGACCTAGGAGCAGCTTGGTTTGTGTTCAAAGGCGAAGCCACCAAGGTTGAAAACTTGTCCGGATTAGTACTCCAATGGGGTGTCTCCAACGGAGAGACCAGAGTGTTGGTCTACGGTAAGCTTGGGAACAAAGGAGACAAAATCTCCTCTGGAACATCCGAACTCTTCAACATTTCAGGAGTGGAAGAGCTGACCAAAGTCGAAGCGGCTGGTTACTACGGTGCACCGATAGATGTCAATATCAGTACCGGCGTTATCAGGCCCACGGCTTTCGGGTTGTCCCAAAACTACCCCAACCCATTCAATGCTTCCACAACTATCAAATTCGCTTTACCGGTTGACGGCAAAGTTAGTTTGAAGATTTACAACGTAGCCGGTCAGC
>JBIOYE010000035.1:0-4993 GCA_044870015.1 Candidatus Zixiibacteriota bacterium | reverse complement strand
GCAGAAAATTGGCGGAATGGTCTAAATTGTCCTCCGGCTTGACATATTCCTTCCCCTGTCTGAATCTTTCAAAAGCCGCCACCGCCGAAGGGAATTGGGCCATCAATTTTATGGATATTTTGATATTGGCTTCCGGGGTGTTCAAGCTGTCGTCTTTGTCATACATTCCCAGAAGGGAGACGATACTGCGCAAGGCCTCCATCGGATGGGCATCTTTGGGAAACTTTTGGATAATTTCTAAAATTTCATCCGGAAGGTTGCGGTTAGCTTTCAGCTGGGTCTTGAAATCTTCCAGTTCTTTGCTTTTAGGGAGCTTCCCGAATAAAAGCAGATAAGCGGTCTCTTCGTAGGTGGAATGTTCGGCTAAATCCTGGATGGGGATGCCGCGGTAATATAGTTTCCCCGCTAATCCGTCCACAAAGCTGACCTGGGTATCGCACAGGATGACCCCTTCCAATCCCTTGGCGTAAACTGCTTTTTCGGTGGTGTATTTGGCCGCTTCGCTTTTTATCTGGGTTTTCTGGTCAGCCATCCAATCCTCTTTGCCTAGAATTTATTTTTTATTTTTGAAAAAAAACTTGCTTTCAAAATCAAATGATTTCTTGGAATCACTGGCATGCACCGAATTTTCTGTAATCGACAGAGCGAAATTTTTTCTGATGGTATCGGGTGCCGCTTTAGCCGGGTCGGTGTTGCCGATTAATACTCTCAAATCCGCTATAGCATTCTCTTTTTCTAATAGAATCGGCACAATGCTGCCGGAACTGATGTAATTGACCAATTCTTTATAGAATGGTTTGCCGTTATGGATTCCGTAAAATTTTTTGGCTTGCTCTTTTTTGATTTTAAGCATTCTCAAGTCCAAAATTTTAAATCCGGCTTCTTCTATCTGGGCTAAAATTTTACCCACTAAGTTTCTTTTGACCGCATCCGGTTTGAGGATCAGTAAACTTCTTTCTTGCTTAGGCATTGCTACTTAATTTACGCAATAGCGTTCTAAATTTCAAGCTCCCTATCTGTCTGGATGTAAAAAATAATCGATTTTCTTTGCTGCTTAGGCTTTCGCTTTAGATTTGACCTTAACCACTCTCTTACTCTTTTTCGGTTTTTCCAACTGTTTTTTAACTAAATCCGGCACCTGGGCGGGAGAATCTGCTACCGGGACACCGATGGCTTCAAAAGCTTTAATTTTCTCCGCCGCAGTCCCGGAACCGGCTGAAATTATAGCCCCGGCATGCCCCATCCTTTTTCCTTCCGGTGCGGTCCTGCCGGCTATGAAAGCCACCACCGGCTTGGTCATATTCTCTTTGATGAAGTACGCCGCATCTTCCTCATCCGAGCCGCCGATTTCTCCGATTAAAACTACCGCTTCGGTCTGATTGTCTTTTTCAAACAGCTCTAATGTGTCAATGAAATTTGTGCCGATGATGGGGTCTCCTCCGATGCCGATGCAGGTGGACTGCCCTAAACTTGCCAAAGTCAGATTCCAGACCACTTCATAGGTCAGGGTTCCGCTGCGGGAAACCACTCCCACATTCCCTTTTTTATGAATCTGCCCCGGCATTATTCCAACTTTGGTTACTCCTGGAGTTATCACACCGGGGCAATTGGGACCGATTAGGCGGGTATGATTTTTTTTCAGGAAATTGTAAACTTTGAGCATATCATTGGTTGGAATCCCTTCGGTGATGCAGACAATTAGAGTGATTCCTGCTTCGGCAGATTCGTAAATGGCATCTGTGGCGTAAAGGGCGGGGACGTAAATGACGCTGGTGTTGGCAACGGTTTTTTTCACAGCTTCTTGAACAGAGTTAAATACCGGAACATTATGAATTTTAGTTCCCCCTTTACCGGGTGTGACTCCACCGACAACTTGAGTGCCATATTCTACCATCTGCTGGGTGTGGAAAGAGCCATCCCGCCCGGTGATTCCCTGGACTAAGACCGCTGTATTTTTGTCAACTAAGATTCCCATATTTTTATTTAAGATTTACTCACCTCAATCAACACCATCACCTCATCTTCGGAAGATTACAATTGTCGGTTTCTGCATACCCGCAGATGATTTCAATTTCCAAGCCTATATCTCATTGAGCAAAGGATCCAGCAATCAGAGCCCCCACAACCGACCCCACTGCAATAGCAATGGCGGCTGGAGAAGAGCCCAGCTTCAGCCCCCCATACCAGGCCACCTCGGTAGCCCTCCTAGAAGGATAATACGCCTTGACGGGGATGACATCCACTTGAGTAACTGCGGACACCCAATCCCCAAGGTTCAGCCCTAGGTGGCCGGAAAAGCCGACCTGATTATCCTCGTTATGCATTCCAACCATTACTCCCGGCGCAAAATCAAAGGATAGATTTGGCCTTAGCCAGTGTCGAACTTTGGCTCTTATCCCCAGTCGCCACAAATCATCCTCTGGGTTTGCTCCCACAAAAAACGTTCCTCCCACTGCATATTTAGGTGAGATGTTTTTCATCCATCCTAAATCGCCGGCCAACCACCAGTGGTTTTTATTAGCTGATACACTCGGTTTTGGTGTCCTCGCCAGTCTATAATATATACCGAACTCGGTAATCAAGAAGCTCTTGCACTTTGGTAACGGTTGACCCCGCCAGCAGAGAGACTTGCCCTCAGATTCTTCTGCTTGAGAGAGAGTGGTTCTGCTACCCAGAAAAAATAAAGTTGCAATTAATACAAACTGCACAAATTTAGAAGTGCCTCGAAATAAATTCATCGTTTCTCTTTTTTTTTAGAAAAGCAGAATAGTTCTGCATCTCTAAGTTACAAGGACTTTGTGTCGATAGCAAGCCTTCCCGTTACTGTAAGCTTAATCCCTGCTCAACTCAATCGCCTTTTTCACCACCTCTTCCATCGAATTAGCAGTCGGCATCTTAATCCCTTCCAAAATCTTTCTGGCTTTCTCTTCATTAGTTCCCACTAATCTGACAACTATAGGAACTCTTGGCTCTAATTGTTGCGTAGCAGCCACAATCCCGTTGGCAATATCATCACATCGAGTAATCCCACCGAAGATGTTGAACAAAATCGATTTCAACTTCGGCTCTTTTAAAATAATTTTCAAAGCTACCACCACTTTTTCCGGTGAAGAAGACCCGCCCACATCCAAAAAATTAGCCGGATTCCCCCCGAAATGTTTCACCAGATCCATCGTAGCCATAGCCAGCCCGGCCCCGTTGACCACACAGCCGATATCCCCCTCCATTTTTACAAATGACAGGCCGTTGGCCTTAGCTTCTATTTCATCCTTTTCCTCTTCATCCAAATCTCTTAATTTTTCCAACCCCGGATGGCGAATCAGCCCGTTATCATCCAGAACAATCTTGGCATCCAGAGCCCAGACCTCATTTTCATTGGTCACTACCAAAGGATTAATTTCCGCCAGAGAGCAGTCATTCTCCCAGAAAACTCTATACAATTTCACCAATATATCAGCTGCCTGTCCGGCAATTTTACTATCGTTGTAAATTCTGGAAGTCAGGTTGCGTGCTTGATACAGAAAAACCCCCATAATCGGGTCCACTTCTAATTTATAAATCAAGTCCGGAGTTTTTTTGGCGATATCCTCGATATCCACCCCTCCGAAAGCCGACGTCATAATCACCGGCTTTTTGGATTTGCGGTCCACGATGATTCCGAAATATGCTTCCGATTTGATTTGCTTTTGTTCTGTCACCAGAACTTTTTTAACTTTTAACCCCTTAATTTTCATTCCCAGAATCTGCGAGGCGATTTTATTGGCTTCCCAGGCGTTAGCGGCCTTCTTGATTCCGCCGGCTTTCCCTCTTCCACCTACATGCACCTGGGCTTTTATCATGACCGGCTTGCCGATTCTATTGGCAATTTCCGAGGCCTGCTGGGGAGTGGTAGCCATCTCCCCCGGGGGAACCGGGATACCGTATTTAGCGAAAATCTCTTTAGCTTGATATTCGTGCAGTTTCATTTATGTCGAGCCTGTCGAGGTACGTTTCGGTAGCCGCAACCTTCAGGTTGCGATTTTTTTAGCATCTGGCTTAAGTTTTTACCTTCTCCTGCTTCAAAAAATCTCCCGCTTCTTTCAAAAGTTTTTTCTTTTCGTTGAATTTTGGCTCATCCAAAACTTTTTCCAACAGATGATTTAAAATTTTTCCTACCAAAGGTCCGGGCGAAAGCTTAAATTTTTTCATCAAATCATTTCCATTCACTTTCAAATCTCTCACGCTAAAAGGTGGCTTTCTCTCTAATTCCTCTCTGATCCTTTGTTCAAATTCTACAATATCTGCCACACCAGCATCTCCACGTCCTTGAGCAATTATATCAGCTTTTCTCAATTCCAGCAAGTCAAAAATCCTTCCTTCCGTCTTAGTGATAAGTCTTCTCAATCCTTTATCTGTCACGCCAGTTGTGAACATATGCTTGGAAACCAAAAGCGTGACTGCTGAAATTATCTCATTGGAATAGCGCAAACGTCCCAAAATTTTTTCCACTAATTCTGCTCCGAATTTTTCATGCCCGTAAAATGTGGCTCCATCTTCTGTGATAACTTTAGTCTGGGGCTTGCAGATATCATGGAACAGAGCCGACAGCCGGATGATCAAATTTTGGGGGGCATTATCGATGGTATAAAGGGTATGTTCAAAAACGTCATATTTATGAAAAGGTCCGGGCTGGTCCACCCCCACGCAGTTTTCCAATTCCGGCAAAATCTCTTTTAAGATTCCGCTTTTTTGCATCAGTTTAAATCCGATGGAAGGTTTTTTGGCTTTCAGCAATAATTTGTTTAATTCATCCTGAATTCTTTCAGGGGAAACTGTCGTAATCAAATGAGCATTTTCTTTCATAGCTTGAAAAGTTTTTTCTTCCATTTCAAATTCAAATCTGGCGGCAAACCCCACACCCCGCAACATTCTCAAAGGGTCTTCCAAAAATGCCTGGGGTGAAATCATCTTGATAATTTTTCTTTGGATATTTTTTCTGCCGTTGAAAGGATCA
>JBIOYE010000034.1:0-12736 GCA_044870015.1 Candidatus Zixiibacteriota bacterium | reverse complement strand
ATCGCCACCTTAAGCTGTGTCAAAAGTTCCACCAGCTACAATCCCGTACCGGGTCCCAGTCCCAATACTATAAGCATAGGGGATAACTTCTTCAGTCCGGCAGTTGATACGTTTATGTTATCTTCGGGCAGCGTTACAGTCAATTGGAAAAATAACGGCAGTGCGGTTCATACGGCGACCAGCGAGGACGGGACTTCTTTCAACACAGGCGACATTTCTCACGGACAAACCAAATCTATAGTTTTTACGACTGCAGGAAACTATCCTTACCACTGTATCCACCATGTCGGAATGAACGGGACTGTCGTAATTCAATAAAATATATTGGTCTCAATTAGAATTAAATTTCTGTAAAAAATGACTTAGAGGTTGCCTAAAATTCAAATTTTTATTATATTATGAATAACTTACACCCAGGGAGGTTGGCTATGAGGAAGGAAGCTTTGAGGTTGGTAGGGGGAGTATTACTTTACCTGTTTGTTTTTTCTAATCCGTCTCAGGGAACGATTCATAACGTATCCATGGTTGATTTTGCATTTACACCGTTAAAAACAACGGTGAATCCGGGAGACACTGTCAGATGGACAAATAACGGAGGTGTGATTCATTCTTCCACCAGTGATTTAGGATTTTGGAATTCCGGTAACTTTGGCACGGGAGGGACTTATAGCCGTCAGTTTTTTTCTGCCGGGAAAAATCCTTATCATTGTGCCGTTCACCCGGCTAGCATGAAAGACACCATAATTGTCAATAACATACCTCCCACATTATCTGTGCCCGGTTCACAATCTGTAAGCGTTAATTCTCTTCTAACCTTTATGGTGTCAGCTTCCGACCCTAATTTCTCTCTTACCGACCCGGCTGGATTGAGAGAAAACGTCACAATTACTTTGGACAGCGTCAGACCGGTCCCACCGGTAACTACTCCAATGTTCAGCCCCGGAAATCCCGGGACCTTCAGCTGGACTGCAGATTGCACCGAATACGGCAGCTACACCGCCTACTTCAAAGCCAGTGATGGTAAAGGTGGTTTAGATTTGGAGTCAGTTTCAATACAAGTCAATGTTACCATTCATTCCGATACCATAACCGATACCGTCTATGCCGGGGTCCCGGATACGATTTCTCCCTGTGAGGTGGTCAGCTGGGTTTATGTTTCTGGAACTGCTGCTCAAACGGACAGCCACACTGTAACCAGTGACTCCTCCGGGCTGTTTGATTCCGGCATAATGCATCCGGGAGATACATTTTCTTACCTTTTCGAGGATAAAGGAACCTTCAGATATCACTGTCAGGTGCATCCTGCCGACTCCGGAGCAGTTATAGTAGGTATCAATAAAAGAGGGGACGCTAACGGTAACGGCATAATAAATCTGGCGGATATAATCTACCTGGTTAATTATGTTTTCAAAGGTGACACGGCTCCCAATCCCATTTGTTTGGGGGATGCTAATAACACGGGCGGCAGCCCCAATCTGTCGGACATAATTTTTTTGGTCAACTTCGTATTTAAGGGAGGACTGGCGCCAACCCCGCCTACTTGTTAGGTTGCGCTGAGCATAGCCAGATAAAACTAAAACCCCTTTCAAAAAATGGGGCTTTTTAATTTAAAGATGTCGACCACTTCAAAAAGTGGCTATGGTCTTATCGGATATGGGAAACCAATAGAAAAGTCTTTCAAAATGAGAGAAGATGAAGTGAGCAATAATTTGCTGAAAAACCTTACAGCCCTAAAAGTTGCGGCGACTAAAGTTTTTTGATAAAATCCTGGGGGGTTGTTCCGGTGAAATACTCACTCTGAATGAAGATTACCTTTTTGTTCTGGTCCACCCCGATCAAAGTGGGATAATAGTTGATCTGGTATTTGCTGACAAAAGCGGCCTGGGGATCATTTAAAAGGGTAAACCTAAGACCTTTCTGGGTCTGATAATTTATAAGGTCGGCTATCGGTTCCGGAGAAATCCCGATTAAAATGTAATTTTCCGGCATAAAGTTAACGGTCCTCTGCCATTTTAAAACCTCCTCTTCACAGTTAGGGCTGCTGGTAGCCAGGATAAGCAAAAAGGTTTTTTTCTCGCTCATCAAATCATGCAAATTGATGTCCTCTCCGGCTAAGCTTTTCAAAGTAACATTGGGAAAAGTATCTCCGGTTTTGAAAGCAATTTGAGAAGCGGTATTGAAGTTCTCTTTTTTCAGCTTACGGGAAGAAACGTAGTTTCCGGCCAGAATCCCCAAAAAGGCCGAGATGGCCACCCCCAAGATAAAAAAGATTACGAACATTCTGGAAATCTCAAATCTTTTGGGCATTTTCATAGTCTATTAAAGATTTTTGGTAAAAATTAATTATATTTATATTAGAAAGAAATTTTTGTCAAGTTTAAAGTTATCAGCGACTGACCGAACCGGACTAAAATGCAACTCAAATTATTTGTACTCTGTCTTTTTAATACGCTTTTATTTTCTGGAGTATTAGCACAAAATGGCGCTAATTCTGTTTCTACCTCGAAAAGAATCCAAAGCGTAACCATAGTGCGTAAAAATATCTTTGACAGCTCTATTCCCCAGAATAAAAAATTCCCCTACTCCTGGGCTAATAAATTTCACATCCTTACCAAGGAAAGGGTAATCCAAAGAGAACTGCTCTTTGCGGCCGGGGATTTCTATGTCCCGGAATTACTGGCAGAAAGCGAACGGAATTTGCGCAGGTATGAGTTTTTAGGAAAGGTTGAAATAAAAGCCAAAGAAAATTCCCAAAAAAATATGGAAGTGACCGTAGAGACCGAAGACCTGTGGGCTTTGTCCCTGGCCGGGTCCGTTTCCGGTGTCGGAGATAAATACAATTACGCAGTCTCTTTAAACGACCACAACTTTCTGGGCTGGGGACAGACAGTGTCTGTTTTTTATTCCCAGGACCACTCCACTTTTTTCAAGGAAGAGTACGGTTTACAATTTTTCGACCCCCGACTCTTTCATTCCCAGCACCAGATAAATTTAACGTTCAACAAACTCAGCTTCGGACACTGGAGGGTTTTGGATGTCAGCCAACCCTTTTATGCCTTGGCCGCCAAATGGAGTTATGGGGTGAGAATCGAAGATTTGAAGGATAAAGTCAGCTTCTTTCAAAAGGGAACCGAAGTTCTGAGAAATTCTTTGGTCCATCAAAAAGGAGAAGTTTTTCTGGCCCGCTCGTTCGGCTACCTAAAACGCAAAGAGATAAGCTTGGCTTATTTCTACCAGAGAGATAAATTCCGGCCGCTTGAAATCAATAGCAGTCTGGATACTTCCAACTTTTCAGTCATCACGGAAACGGAACAAATTGGCCGGGTAAATATTTCCTTCGGGTTAGGGGAAGTAAAATATGCACAGGAAACCCGGCTGGATAATTTTGAGCGAATAGAAGATCTGCAATTGGGCTGGTTTGCCAAAGCCGGGCTGGGTAAATCTTTGGAATTTTTGGGCTCTGGCAGAGAGGACTGGTATTTCTCAACCCAATTCAGATGGGGCTGGAAAATTTCTCCTCGCCAATACCTGCTTTTCATAAACCAGAACGAAGTCTACCGCTACAAACAAAACTTTGACCGGCTCAAAAACTACTGGAGAGCGACTTATTTCAATAAAAGCCTGCCTTCTCAAACCATCGCTTTGGGATTGAATCTGTCTTCCATCTCCCGACAGGTAAAATACCGCCAAGTCACCCTGGGGGGAGATCTGGGACTAAGGGGTTACGAAATCAATGAGTTTTCCGGCCAAAAGCAAATTCTGCTCAATTTAGAAGACCGGATTTTCACTCCGGTAAAAGTTTTAACCGTGGCATTAGGGGCGGTGGTCTTTTTTGATGCCGGGTATCTGTGGGAAAAAGAAAGTCACATCAATCTAAAAGACCTGCGTACCGATGTAGGAATCGGTTTACGCCTCGGTTTCACCAAAGCTTTAGCCGGCAGAGTAGCCCGCCTAGATTTGGCTAAAGCTTTGCAGGAAGACAGATATTTTATTTCCCTGGGGGTGGGTCAGGTGTTCGGCTGGGAGTAACACGAAACCACGAAAGAAAAGAAATTCACGAAATAAAAAATCAAGTTCAAAGTTGATTAAAAAATGTTAGCCAGCCGATAATTGTGCCACAAAATCTACCTTGATAAACTAATTCAGGTCGGTTGAAAAATTGACAACTGCCTTAAGTTTTCTTATCATATATATATATATATTGCAATTCTTTTGTGATTGAATTAAATTAAGGGTTTTAAAGGAGCCAGATGAAAGAGTATAATATCAATCAGATACGCAATCTGGGCCTGGTTGGTCACGGCGGAGTAGGAAAAACTACCCTGGCGGAATCCCTGCTTTTTTCAGCCGGAATTACCACCCGTTTAGGCAGAGTGGAGGATGGCAATACTGTCTCCGACTACTCAGCCGAGGAAATAGCCCGAAAAATCTCCATCGCCGCTTCTCTTTTGCACCTGGATTGGAAAAATTACAAAATCAACTTAGTCGACCTACCCGGTTATGCTGATTTTATCGGTGAAGTAGTGGCCGGCCTGAGAGTCACTGAAACCGCTTTAATTCTGATTTCCGCTTTATCCGGGGTAGAAGTCGGAACCGAACAGGTCTGGAAAACCGCAGAAAAATACGGCTGCGCCAGAATGTTTTTTGTCAACAAGCTGGAAAAAGAACATACCAGCTTCAGCAAAGTTTCCCAGCAGCTGCAGGACCGATTCGGAAGCGGAGTGGTAGCGGTCCAGCTTCCCTTAGGTGAGAGGTTAAATTTTAAAGGTGTGATTGATTTAATCCAGATGAAGGCCTATTTATTCCAAAAGGGGGCCCAGCCCAAAGAGGATAAAATCCCTTCTGATTTCGAATCCCAGGCCCAGGATGCCCGGGAAAAGATGATGGAAGCCATAGCCGAATCAGACGATGCTCTTTTAGAAAAATTCTTCGAAAAAGGAGAATTAACTGCTGATGAGATAAGGGCCGGCTTAAAAAAGGGGATTACCGCAAAAAAAATTTTCCCCTTGCTGTGCGGAGCAGCCACAGAAAACTGGGGGAGCAATCTGCTCCTTGATTTTGCCGCCGAATATCTGCCATCTCCCTCTGATTTTGTAGAAGCGAAAGGAATAGATCCCAATACCAAGCAGGAAATCACAAGAAAAATAGCGGTGGAGGAACCCACCTGTGCTTTCGTTTTCAAGACCGTGGCGGAACCGCATGTAGGGGAGCTTTCCTTTTTCAAAGTCTATGCTGGCAAAATTTCCCCGAGTAATGATTTATTAAATCCCACCAAACAGGTTACCGAAAGAATCGGTCAAATCTATGTCATGAACGGCAAAGAGAGAAAGGAAATCGGAAATATATCGGCCGGAGATTTAGGTGCTTTTGTAAAACTGAAATCCACTCATAGCGGGGATACTTTGTGCGACAAAAAACACCCCATTTTACTTCCACCCATCGACTTCCCCAAACCGGTCATCAATATGGCCATCAAGCCCAAAAATCAAGGGGATGAGGAAAAAATCGCCAACGGCTTTGCCAAACTGCATGAAGAAGATCCCACTTTCATCATGGTGGTAGACGGGGACATCAAGCAAACCATAATCTACGGTCAGGGAGAGCTGCATTTGGAAATTATGGTGGATAAGTTAAAGAAAAAATTCGGGGTGGAAGCCGAATTGGAAAAACCCAAGATTCCTTATCGCGAAACCATCAAAGCCAAAGCTGAAGCTCAGGGAAAATATAAACGCCAATCCGGCGGTCGGGGTCAGTACGGCGATGCCTGGCTCCGAGTAGAGCCGTTGCACAGGGGAGAGGGTTTTCAGTTTGTGGATGACATCGTCGGTGGGGCAGTCCCTGGCAAATATATACCGGCCGTTGAAAAGGGTGTGGTGGAAGCTATGCATGAAGGGATTTTAGCCGGCTACAAAATGGTGGATATTAAAGTCAGCATCTACGACGGGACCTATCACGTGGTGGACTCCTCGGATATGGCTTTTAAAATCGCCGGCTCCATGGGATTCAGAAAAGCAGCTCTGGATGCCAAACCAATTTTGCTGGAGCCAATTTATAACGTAGAAGTAATAGTTCCCAGCGAGTTCATGGGGGATGTCATGGGGGATCTCTCTTCCCGCCGAGGAAAAATTATGGGGATGGAAGCAGATGGCGGGTTTGAGAAAATAAAAGCCAAGGTTCCTCTGGCTGAACTGTATAAATATTCAACCTCACTCAGGTCACATACCCAGGGTCGGGGCCATCATACTCGTGAATTTTCCCACTACGAAGAAGTTCCCAGAGAGATAGCGGACAAAATAATCAAGGACGCCCAGGACCACAAACAGAAAGAAAAAGAAGAAGAGTAATCTAAAAGGACTTTATGAAAAAAACAATGACAGGCAGAATTCAAATATCGCTTCTAATAATTTCTATGGCTTTGGTGAGTTTCAGTTCCCCCAGCTGGGGCTTAGAGCGCAAGGGGATGGTAGGTTTTGGCGGAACGATTTTAACCGGTCTGGCAACCGGCGATTTCGGCTCCTTGGTTGAATCCGGCCTGGGACCGGGAGTAAATATCGAATATTTTATGACTAAATCAGTGGCTGTAGGGGCTAATTTCGGGTATTTACTTTTTCAATCCCCCGCGGTGGTTCAGGACAGCACTTTGACTCAGGAATGGAGGATGCTCTCCTATGGACTATTCGGAAAATATATCTTCAATCCGGAAAAAGAGTTTTCTTTTTACGGTAAAGGGGGAGCCATGCTGAATTCCTACCAAATCAGATATGAGAGAGTGTCACCTCCGGTGCCTTCCGATTCTTCCAAAATCAAGGATAATACAGCTCAAATTAGCGCCGGCTTAGGGATAACCTTCGATTATAAGGAGAGACTGGGGCTGTTTGCGGAATTTTTATATAATCGTCTTTTAATAAAAAATATCTCGGTGCAGTTTTTCAATCTGAATATCGGGGCCACTTTTTATTTTGGAGGAAAAAAGAAGAAATAAGGAGGAGTTATGAAGAAGAAAACTTTGTCTATCCTTATTGCCGTTTCTATTTTTTCTTTTAGTCTGTTACAAGCCCAAGACCACAAAAATAAAGTGGCGGTTTCGCTTTTGGGAGGATTAGCCGTTCCGGCCGGCAATTTTGCCTCCATCGACCCCGGCAAAGGAAACGCCAAAACCGGCTACACTTTGGGCGGAAGTGTGGAATATTTTTTCAAAGAGAAAATTTCTCTGGGAGCAAATTTCATGTATAATACTTTTGATGACAAGGATACCAGCAGCAAAAAAAATCGTATCGTCGGCTACGGTCTGGTAGGAAGATACATTTTGAATACCCATCCGGAGGTGGATTATTATCTGCGCTTCGGGTTGGGTCTGGCCAAGTTCAAGATTGAGGGATCGGGTACCGCCAGATCTTATGACCTCAAGCCCACTATTGAGGTGGGATTGGGATTTAGCTACAAGCTTAGTTCGTCTTTATCCTTGCTGGGAGAAACGGTCTACAACCAGGTGCTGGAGAAAAATGCCAAGTATTCGGTGGGTGGGGTAAAGCAACCAGCCTTGGGTTATGATCTGCAGCACTTCGGAATTTACACCGGATTAGTTTTTTATATAAAAACCAAGCAGGCGGAATCCTCGTATTAATATTGAGACTTTTCATTTCAAATCTTGACCAAGAAAGGAGTCGCAATGTTTAGTAAACTAAGCGCTGTTTTTGCCATCTCTCTGACCCTGTTGTTCTTTACCAGTTCCCCGGCAGTGGAAAGAGCCCAGAGACTTAAACTGGAATTGGGAGGGGATTTTTCTTTCAGCTATGACAATTACGACTTTCAGGGTTTCGACCAGGGATCCATAACCTCCATCAGTTTATCTCCTCGCTTCGGATTTTTTGTGGGGAGAAATGTGCAATTAGAGCCAGAGATGAGCTTGGCTTACGTCTCGGATGAATCCTTCGGGGACGATATCAAAGTGCTTAGAATGGGATTTCTCTTCCGGGTGGCTTATAATTTCATGCCCCACCAGAAAGCTTTTCCCTTTATCTTTTTGGGTGTGGGGATGACCGGCAATTCCATCTCCGGAGTATCGGATGAAGCTACCTCCTTCGTCGCTCCAGAAGTGGGTATAGGGGTCAAGGCCTTTATCGGAAAGAGTTCGGCTCTGCGTGTGGCGGTAAAATTCATTCATGAGGAAAACAGCTTGGGTATTGAAGATGTGGAGGCCAGCACCCTTCAAATATCAGCTGGTTATTCGGTTTTTCTGGGACGATAAATTCAGAAGCAAGCAGTGTAAACAAAGATGATTTCTTTTTCCACTAGCTGGAATGCCACCCGTAACCATTCCGGTATACGAATTATTCAGGAGATAAAAGAATTGGGATTTGACTGGCTGGAAATTAACTTTCAGGTTTCCGCTGAAAAATTTGAGGAGATTAAAAATTCAAAAACAGAAAATCAAATCCAAATCTCCAGCCTGCACAATGTGGCTCCCATGCCGGAGGGGTTTGACCCACATTCTGTTCATAAATCCTTTCCTCTAAACTCAACAGACGACTCGTTTCTGAAAAAGAGTATCGAGCTGACTAAAAATACTATTGATAATGCGCATATCTTAGGAGCTAATGCGGTAGTTCTGCACCTGGGAGAAACTCAAAAAAAAGAAATTCTGGAGCTGGAGCAGGAATATATAAGAGCTAAAATACAATCTGAAACCAAATCAGATAAAATGGAAGAGTTGAAAAACAAGTTCGTAGGAGAAAGAAATTACATTTCAGACGAGGGTGCTGAAAAAATTATCAAAGCCCTAAAAGAAATTATTCCCTATGCCCGGGATAAAAATATCAAATTGGGATTTGAAAATAGATATTATTATTCCCAGTTTCCTACCATAGATGAGATGGAGATTATTTTAAATGAATTTCCTAACGGGAATGTGGGATTATGGCTGGATGTGGGACATCAGGCAACTCTGGAGTATTTAGGATTTGTTGAAAAAAACGCTTACCTGAAAAAATTCGGCCACCGATTAATCGGAACTCACCTGATGGACTGCAATGAAATCTATGACCACAAAGCTCCGGGGACGGGAAATATAGATTATTCTCTCTTGAAAAATTACCTTAAAGCGGATACAATCAAAGTTTTGGAATTAAGTCCTAAAGTTACCTCTCTAGAAGTTAAATCCGGTTTCGAGCATCTACAACAAATAGGTCTTTCTTAATTTTCTCTTGCCTTTTGCAGTTTTTTGCTTAAATTAAATATAGAAATCGGAGGGAAATAAATGTCTGGCCATTCCAAGTGGAGTACCATCAAACGAAAAAAGGGAAAGACCGACGCTGAACGGGGGAAGGTTTTCACCAAAATCATCAAGGAAATCACGGTCGCGGCCCGCACCGGAGGAGGGGATGCGGAAGGAAATCCCCGTCTGCGAACCGCTATCCTGGCTGCCAAAGAAGCCAACATGCCCCAGTCCAACATCGAAAGAGCCATAAAGAAAGGGACCGGGGAGCTTCCGGGAGTTACTTATGAAGAGATAACCTACGAAGGATACGGACCGGGCGGAGTGGCGGTACTGGTGGAAGTTACCACTGACAATAAAAATCGGGCGGTAGCCGACATCAGGCATCTTTTCGACCGCTTCGGCGGAAACCTGGGAGAGACCGGCAGCGTCAATTGGATGTTTGAGAAAAAAGGAGTAATAACTGTTGAAAAAAGCAAGGTGAAAAATGAAGATGATTTATTGATGGTTGTTCTGGATGCCGGGGCTTCGGATATGATTTCGGATGCTCAAAATTATGAAATACAGACACCGGCTAACACCTTTGACAAAGTCAAACAGGCCCTGGAAAAAAATAAAATTCCGACAATCAGCGCCGAAATAAGCATGGTTCCTCAATCCACGGTCAAATTAGAGGGGAAAAACGCCGAGCAGATGATAAAACTAATGGAGGCCTTAGAAGAGCATGAGGATGTGCAGAAAGTGCATGCCAACTTTGACATCGAAGAAACCTTAATGGAGAAATTGAGTGCTTAAAACTTTTGTAACTCTGGGAATCGACCCGGGAATTTCAAGCTGCGGTTTCGGTCTGCTCAAATTTTATGATAATAAGTTTGAACTTTTGGATTCGGGGATAATCAAAACTAATTCCAGAAATTCCATCTCGGAAAAACTAAAACAGATTTTTTCAGGCCTGAATGAAATTATAAAAAAAAGTCAGCCGGATTTTTTAGCTGTGGAAGATAGTTTTTTTGCCAAAAATGTCAAAAGTTTAAAGGTGATGAGCCAAGCCAAAGGTGTAATTCTCTTAGCTGGAGCCCAAGCCGGTTTGTCTATCAAAGAATATTCCACCCGGGAAGTCAAACAATCTGTTGTAGGCCGGGGAGAGGCTTCCAAAAATCAGGTGCAGTACATGGTAAAGTCCCTGTTAGGCATAAAAAAGGGCCAGCTTGCGGAAGACGCTTCGGATGCTCTGGCGGTGGCTTTCTGCCATTCTCAAAAAATTTCCACCAATCATAAATGGTTACACCATGGCGTAGCCAAAGGTAAAAAGTGATTGCCTATTTGGAGGGGAGATTAGCAGAAAAAAAACCTACCACAGCGGTGGTGGATGTTAAAGGAGTAGGATATTCCGTGAACATTCCCCTCTCCAGTTTTGACAAACTGCCTGAAATCGGGTCGGCCGTAAAACTTTTCACCTGCACCTATGTGCGGGAAGACGCCTTTCAGCTGTTCGGTTTTGCCACCACCCCGGAAAAAGAGCTGTTTGAGCTTTTAATCTCGGTCAACGGGGTCGGCCCCAAATCGGCTCTGGGAATTTTATCCTCCATTTCGGTGGAGGATTTTCAGGCTTCTATCTTAGAAGAAAACCTGGATATGCTGACCAGAATCTCCGGTGTGGGGAATAAAACCGCTCAAAGATTAATTGTGGAATTGAAAGAGAAAATCGCCAAAAGTTTCATTCTGCCGGAAAAAGATAAAGCTTCTCCTGACCATAAATCAGAAGAAGCCGTTTTAGCGCTGGTTTCTTTAGGGTATAACAAATATGAAGCCAGAAAAATTATAGACCAGGTTTTGGAAAAGGATAAAAAGGTGAGCTTGGAAGAATTATTGAAAAAAGCCCTGAATTTCAATCCCAATGCTAAAACTAAAGCTCAAATTTCTAAAACTCTTTAGTTCAAAAAAATGAAGGACCGAATCACCCAACCGATTCAACAAATTGAAGAACAGGAGTTAGATTTAACTCTAAGGCCTCAAGGTTTTGATGAGTTCGTGGGTCAGGAAAAGTTAAAAGAAAATCTTAAGATTTTTATCTCGGCCGCTAAAAAGAGAAAAGAACATCTGGACCACGCTTTGTTTTACGGTCCCCCCGGTCTGGGGAAAACCACTCTGGCACATATAATTGGTCATGAGATGGGGGTAGATGTTAAGTCTACTTCCGGTCCGGTTCTGGAGAAAGCCGCTGATTTAGCGGGGATTTTGACCAACTTGAATGACAAAGATATTTTATTTATTGACGAGATTCACCGCTTGAGCCATGTGGTGGAAGAATACCTTTATCCGGCCATGGAAGATTTCAGCTTGGATATCATGATTGAAAAAGGGCCGGCGGCTCGTTCCATTAAATTACCTTTGAAAAAATTTACTCTTATCGGAGCAACCACCCGGGCCGGGCTTTTGACTTCTCCTTTAAGGTCGCGTTTTGGTGTGGTAGGAAGATTGGATTATTACAACACCGAGGATTTGTTGAAAATAGTTTTGCGTTCAGCCAAAATTTTAAATATCACCATTGATAAAGACGGAGCCAATGAGATTGCCTGCCGTTCCAGAGGTACACCTCGAGTTGCCAACCGCTTGTTGCGGAGGGTGCGGGATTTTGCCCAGGTCAAAGCCAAAGGAAAAATTAATAAAGAGATTTCAGAGAATGCTCTGCGGATGTTAGATGTTGACCAGCTGGGTTTGGATGAGATGGATAAGAAGATTTTGGAGACGATTGTTATGAAATTTAAGGGGGGGCCGGTAGGGATAAGCACCTTAGCTGTAGCAGTGGGAGAGGAAGCGGATACGATTGAAGAAGTGTACGAGCCGTTTTTGATTCAGGAAGGGTTTTTGCACAGAACCCCACGGGGAAGGCAGGTTACAGATAGAGGGTATAAGCATTTGGAGATTCAAAAAGAGAAGATTCAGCCCAGTTTGTTGTAAGTCATATAACCTAAAAGTTTTTTGAGAAAACCAACTGCTTCTTAATCTTTTCCTCAAAAAATAAGTGCCCAAGAAAATTTTCACTTCAGCCATAATAGTTGCCGGCGGGTCCGGCAAGAGATTTATTTCTACCACTCCCAAACAATTTATAAAATTAAAGGGGAAAACAATTTTGGCTTATTCGATTGAAAAGTTTGAAAAATCTAAACTAATTGATGAAATAATTTTGGTAGTCCCGGGTCAGTTTATCGGTTTCTGTCAAAAGAATTTGCTTGCTAAGTATCGCTTCAGAAAAATCTCTCAAATTATCTCTGGAGGAAAAACCAGGCAAGCTTCAGTTTATAATGGTTTGCAAAAAATTAATAACAAATGTAACTTGGTCTTGGTGCACGACGGAGTCAGACCGCTCCTTGAGTCTAAGCAAATTGAAGCGGTGATAAAATTGGCTCAAAAATTTAAAGCCGCTATCTTGGCCGTACCGGTAAAGGAAACCGTCAAGCTGGTGGATAAAAATACGATTGTGAAAACTGAAGACAGAAAGAAATTTTATTTGGCTCAAAC